>NZ_JANSHP010000097.1:0-48990 GCF_047502605.1 Synechococcus sp. RC10A2 | reverse complement strand
AGCAAGGACTGCAGCAAGGACTGCAGCAAGGACTGCAGCAAGGACTGCAGCAAGGACTGCAGCAAGGCGTTGAGCAGGGACTTCGGCAAGGCATTATTCGCGCCACGCTACGCCTGCTTCAGACGCGCTTTGGCGAGGACGCCCTCCGTGTGCAAGCGCGCCTTGAACAAATCGAATCCGTGGAGCAGCTGGAAACGCTTAACACCGAAGCCGCCCTTGCGCCCAGCCTGGAGGCGTTCGAGCAAAAACTAAGCTGACCCGTCGCCGACAGGAATCGCCCCCCACGCGCCGAAACCGAGAGCGGAAAACGAATGCGACCACAAACGACGCGCTGGGCAATCGGCGGGCTACTGACGGCGGGGATGCTAACTGCCCTTGCCTCCAGCCCCTCTCCAACGGCGTGGGAGCGGGGAGATGCAACTTGCACGCGCCAATCCATTTGGAGTGCTGAAGCGCAGCTTCAGCATCGGGCGGAAGCTCCGCTTCCGCACTCCAAAATGCCGCTTGTTGCAGAAGGTGAGGGCACACCAACCATACTCCCGCGATCGACGATCGCGAGTGTGCAATCGGGAAGTGCGACCGCCCAACCGTCCAAGCAACACACGCTGGGCGTTGCCCTTGACTACACCGCAAGCGACTTCGCGGAACGCCTCAGCCAACTCAAGGCGCAGGGCGTGTCGGAAGTGGTCATCCGCCTGAGTGCGCTGCCCAGCCGCGAGGCGTGGCAGTCGCTGCTGGAGATGGCGGAGGCGTCAGGGCTAAACTGGCGGCTGTGGCTGACGAACTTGCCGCGCACCGAAGGCTGGACAATCGCCCCCGAACGCTATCGGATGGCGGGCAACGCCGAGGGGGTCTATGCCCTGACTGTGCCCGACGCGACGCGCCTGCTGTTGGCGGTCTCACCCCGCGAGACGCCGTACCTGCGCCTCAGCACGGTGCTAGAACTCAGCAACGGACGCGCCCTTACTGCCATCGGCGACACCGCCGAGAGCGTGCTGCTGCTGTACCCGTTGCGCCCGAACGCGCTGCCCGACCTGTGGGACGACTGGGACGCCTACCGCGACGCGCTGCTGAGCCTGCTGCGGCATCGCGCGCCCACGCGGGGCTTTCGCGGCTGGCTGCTGCAGAGCGACTGGGACATCCTGAGCGTCAGCACGCTGCCGACCAGCCCGCTGGCGCAGGCGGAGTGGCAGGCGTACCTTAGGACGCGCTACCCCGACCTGACCGAACTGGAACGCGCGTGGGACACCAGCACGAAACTGGAGCGACACGAGCAAGCCGCGCGCCTGATACCCCTCTGGCGCGAGGGGCGCGGATTGCCCTACCTGATTGCGCCCGACGAGTCGGTCAAGCCGCAGGAGTTGGACGCCAACCGCAGCCGCTTCTGGGAGGACTGGCGGGCGTTTCTGGCGGAGCGGTGGCGCGTGCTGGCGGCGGGGCTGCGGGAGATGCTGACGCGCTACACGCCGAACGCCGACTTCACCATCCTGCAGACCGCGCCCGACCCTGCCGAGTTGCCGACGCCTGACGCTTTCGCAGACCCGCAGACGCCGATTGGCTGGTATCTGCCCGCCGCGCGACGCGACCTGTGGCGTATGCAAATGCTGTTGGAGACGCTGCGCCGCGAGCGCACACTGGAACCGCTGACGACGCTGATTCTGGAGTGGGCAGGCGACGACGCCGAACGCGCGTGGATGTTTCAGACCTTCGCGCGGGAGATGGGCATCGAGCGCGTCTACTGGCGCGGGCGACTGCCCGAAGACGCTTGGCGCACGCTGATGCAGACCGACGCCGCGCCCGACGCGCCGACCCTGCAGCCATTCCCCGCGACGCTGTGGGGGCTGACCGAAATCCGACGCTATCGCAGCGGCTGGTGGGTTCCCAGCGCACAGCCTGACCTGCAGCCGCTGTTGTGGGGCTTCGAGATTCACGGCTTCCAGAAGGCGACCGAAGTGCGCACGCTGGACGCGCAAGGCAACCTAAACATCACGCGCCAACTGGAACTATGCCTGTGGGTGGAGGAAGGCGAGCGGGAGATTACCCTGCGCCGTTTTGACCGTGCGCCGCTGACAGCGTTCGACCTGAACGGGCAGGCGGTTCGGCTGGAGGTGCGCGGCGACCGTGTGCGCCTGCGCGTCGGCGCAACCCCCGTGCGCCTTCGCGGCTTCCAGAGCGAGCCAATCTGCGAGACCAGCGTAGAGGCGTGGACGGCGCGCGTGGGCGAACTGTTCAAACAGGGCAATCCAACGGGGCAGGACGCGCGGGTGCTGAAGTTCAACTTCGACAACGCGCTGAGCATTTATCGGCGCAACCCGTCGCAGGGCTTTGCGCTGCTGCGCACCAACTGGTTCGAATTTGAGCGGGCGTTCCAGCCCTACTGCTGGCTGGAGGCGGAGAGCGCGCGCCTGCACGAGTTCGGGACTATTCGCCGCGATCCTGCGATGAGCAGCGGCGCGACGCTGTGGCTGAACACGCCGATGCCCATCGAGAGCGCGTCGGCGACCTACGCTTTCAGCCTGCGCGAGGCGCAAGCCTACACGCTGTGGCTGGCGGTGCGCGGCGTCCCGTCGGGCAGCGTGGAGTGGCAGGCTGTTCCCGCTGGCGAGGCAGAGGCGACCCCTGCAGCGGAGGGCACTGCGGTTCTGTCTGCGGAGCGCGCCGTCGCCCGCTACGCCGACCAGTGCTACTGGCTGCCGCTGGGTACAGCGACGCTGAAGGCAGGCGAGTACCGACTCACCCTGCGCTGGAAGCCGAGCGCGCCCCAACCGCCGCACTACACCGAGTGGGACGCCATCCTAATCGCCCCGCCAGGCGTGCAACCGAAGCACATCTTGCCGCCTGCCTACTGACCGCGCGCCTTTGCCGAGAGTCCCGATAGGGTATAATACACCTCCAAGCCGGAGTGGCGGAACTGGCAGACGCGCCGGTCTCAAAAATCGGTCTGGGGCGACTCAGGTGTGGGTTCGAGTCCCACCTCCGGCACCACGATTGTTCACGGCGAGGGCGGGATGCAAAAGAGGGCAGTTGTGCAGGCGAGCGCGGAGCAGTGGGTGCAGTGCGCCCGCTGCAAAAAGATTCTGTTCCGTCCCGATTTCGAGCGTGCGCTGCGCGTGTGCTCGCACTGTGGGCATCACCATCGCCTGCGCGCCCGCGAACGCATCCTGCTGACGGTAGACCCCGACAGTTTTCAGGAGACCGACGCCGACCTGCGCCCCAGCGACCCGTTGGGCTTCCCCGAATACGCCGACAAGCTGCGCAAAGGGGCTACGGCGGCAGGCGAGACCGAAGCCATCCTCACGGGGCTTGCCCAGCTGAACGGCGTCCCTATCGTGATTGGCGCGATGGACTTTGGGTTTATGGGCGGCAGCATGGGGTCGGTTGTGGGCGAGAAGGTGGTGCGTTGCCTTGAGCGCGCGGTCGAGTCGCGTCGCCCTGTTATTCTGTTTTGCGCTTCGGGCGGGGCGCGGATGCAAGAGGGGCTGATTTCGCTGATGCAGATGGCGAAGACGACGGCGGCAGTCGGCAGGCTGCACCGCGCGGGGCTGCCCTACATCGCGGTGTTCACCGACCCGACGATGGCGGGCGTGCTGGCGAGTTTCGCGTCGCTGGCGGATGTGATTCTCGCCGAGCCAGGCGCACTGGTCGGCTTTGCGGGGCAGCGCGTCGCCGCGCAAGCCAGCGTCGGCAAACCACCTGCCAACTTCCAGACTGCCGAGTTCCAGCACGAACACGGCATGGTCGATATGATTGTGCCGCGCCGCAACATCCGCCCTACGCTGAGCTACCTGTTGGAGATGTTTCAGGCGTCCTACGGGGGAGGCGAGACGCCATGATGACGATTTTCGACTTCGAGAAGCCCATCAACGAACTGGAGAGCGCAATCGCCGAGCTGCGCCAGATTGCCGCCGAGAAGGGGCTGGATCGCTCGCGCGAGATTGCCGAGCTGGAGGCGCAGCGCGAACGGCTACTGAAGCAAATCTTTGCGCACCTACGCCCGTGGGACAAGGTGCTGCTGGCACGCCATCCGAAACGCCCCTACGCGCTGGACTACATCCGCCTGATGTGCGAGAGCTTTCTGGAGCTGCACGGCGACCGATTGGGCTTCGATGACCCCGCGATTGTGGCGGGGCTGGCGAAGATGGGCGGGCACAACTTCGTGATTGTCGGACAGCAGAAGGGGCGCGACCTCAAGGAGCGGCAGAAGCGCAACTTCGGGATGGCGAAGCCCGAAGGCTACCGCAAGGCGATGCGCATGTTCCGCCTCGCTGAGAAGTTCCGTCTGCCCGTGCTGACCCTCGTCGACACGCCCGCCGCCGACCCAGGCGTCGAATCGGAGGCGCGAGGGATTAGCGAGTCGATTGCCCAGTCGATGCTGACGCTGTTCGAGCTGACCGTACCGACGATTGCGGTGATTTTAGGCGAGGGGGGCAGCGGCGGCGCGATTGCGCTGGCAGCCACGAACCGCGTGCTGATGCTCGAACACGCGATTTACTCGGTCATCCCGCCCGAAGGGTGCGCAGCGATTCTGTACCGCGACCCGAACAAAGCCCCCCAGGCGGCGGACGCGCTGAAACTGACTGCCGAGAGCGCGTTGGCGTTGGGACTTATCGATTTGGTTATCCCAGAGCCGTTGGGCGCGGCACATCGCGACCCGCAGACCACTGCGCTGAGCGTGCGCTCCGCCGTGCTGCAACAGTTGGAGGAGTTGCGCACGCTTTCGCCCGAAGCGTTGCGCGATCACCGCTACCAGCGGTTCCGTCGCATGGGCGTGTTCGAGGCAGTGGGCTGATTGCCGTCGTCATCATCTCACCGCAGAAATCATACCTGACACGGTACACTAACGCACGGAGTAGCATAGTGGAATATGCAACGGGCGCGGCTGTTATGCATTCCGAACTTCTCGGAGGGGCGCGACGAGACCACCATCCACGCGATTGCCGACGCCGCCGTTAGTGCAGGCGTGCAGATACATCACCTCTCGCGGGACTATGACCACCATCGGATGGTGCTGGCGTTTTCGGGCGCGCCATCGCAGGTGCGGCGTGCCATGCTGCGTGCAGGCGCGGTCGCCGTCGAGCGAATCGACCTCACGCGCCACCAAGGGGCACACCCGCGCATCGGCGCGGTGGATGTCGTGCCGTTTGTACCGTTGGAAGGGCTGACGCGCGCCGAGGCGGTTGCGTGGTCGCACACGGTGGCGCGCAGTTTCGCGCGGCGGCTGCGCGTGCCTGTGTACCTCTACGAACACTCGACGCGGGAAGGACGCGCCCGCGACTTGCCCGCCCTGCGCAAAGGCGGGTTCGAAGGCTGGGTCGGCAGGCGGCTTACAGGCGAGCGCGTCCCCGACTTCGGACCCAAGCGGCTCCATCCGACGGCAGGTGCGACGATTATGGGCGTGCGTGACCCGCTAATTGCCTTCAACTGCTACCTGCACCCGCCCGACGCCGCGCTCGCCCAGCAGATTGCCCGCCGTATCCGCGCGGAACGCACGACGAACCCCGCCTTACGCAGCGTGCGCGCGCTGGGACTGTGGCTGCCCACGCGCCAAGTTGCACAAGTCTCCTTGAACATCACCCAAACCGACCAAACAGACCTGTTTCGCGTGACGGAGGCGGTGCGCCAGATTGCGCGTGCGCACGGCGCAGAAATCGTCGGAACGGAACTGGTCGGGGTTCTGCTGGCGGAGGACGCCGCGCGCGCGTTGCAATCGGCACTGGGGCTAAACCAGATAGACCCACAGCAGATTGTGCGTTAGACTGCTTGCTGCAGCGCCGCAATCAGGCGCGCCAAGCGCGTGAAGTAGTCGCGCGTGGGGTCGGGCATCTCCAGCGTGTCAGCAAGCACCAGCGGAACCCGTAGCAAGCGCGCGGCGGTCGCGCCGAGGGGCGATTCTTCGGCGCACAGCACCATCGCGACACGCGCCTGACGCGCCCGCGTGAGCGCACTGCGGAACGCCTGCAGGCTCGGCGGGCGTTCATGGTCGGGCTGGAGGCTGCCCAGCGAGCGCATGCCCAGCCGCCGCGTGAGCGGGCGGTAGGCGTCGTGAACGGCGATGTACGCCTTGCCCTGTAGGACACGCCGCGCCTCGCGAACCTGTACCTCCAGTTGCCGAAAGAGGAGTTGCGTTCTGCGCCATGCCTGACGCTGCGCGATGCCCAGCAAGCCGTCCTGCGCCGACCAGCGCAGTATCTGCTCGCAACTCTGCCGCGCGTTGCCCAAGTCCAGCCAGATATGTAGGTCGTCGGATGGGGGGTGCAGGTGGTCGAGCAGCATGCGGATGGGCGTCTTGCCTTGTGTGGCGCGTTGCAGCGCGGGCAGATAGCCTTCCAGCCCACCGCCGACAGCAATCACCGCTCGCGCCTGCAACGCCGTGCGCACCATGCGCACCGTCAGCGGCGTCTCGTGCGCGTCCGCGCTACGCGGCTGCAGTAGCACAACGGGCAACTCCAGCGCGCGCGCCCAGTCCGCAAGCACTCCCAGCGTCGCCGCGTACATCGGCTACCCCTCGCGCATCTGCGGGAAGAAAATCACCTCGCGAATCGACTCCGCGCCTGTGAGCAGCATCGCCATGCGGTCGATGCCGATGCCCAGCCCGCCTGCAGGGGGCATGCCGTACTCCATCGCCAGCAGGAAGTCCTCGTCGAAGGGGTGCGCCTCCTCGTCGCCTGCTTGACGCAGGGCGAGTTGCTGCTCGAATCGGGCACGCTGCTCTATCGGGTCGTTCAGTTCCGAGAAGGCGTTGGCGACCTCTTTGCCGAACACATAGCCCTCGAAGCGGCGCGTGAAGCGTGGGTTGTCAGGCTCGCGCTTGGCTAACGGCGAGGTGTCGATGGGGAAACCGTACACGAAGGTCGGCTGCTGCAAATGCTCGGCGACGCACTTCTCCAGCACCTTCTCGATGATGCCGCCGATGGTGTCCTTGCGCTCCACATGGATACCGACCTTCTCGGCGGCAGCGACGGCGCGTTCCAGCGTCTCGAAATCGGCTTCGGTCAGCCCCGTATGCGCATGAATCGCGTCCATCAGGCGTATGCGCCGCCACGGCTGGCGAAAGTCCACCTGCACGCCGTGCATTTCGAACACCGTCCTGCCGAACACTTGCTCGGCGACATGGCGGAACAGGTCTTCCACCAGCGCCATGATGTCTTCGAGGTTGGCGTAGGCTTGATAGAGTTCCAGCATCGTGAATTCGGGGTTATGGCGGGTGGAGATGCCCTCGTTGCGGAACACGCGCCCAATTTCGTACACGCGGTCGATGCCGCCAATCAGCAGCCGTTTGAGGTGCAACTCCAGCGCGATGCGCAGTTGGAATTCCCGATCGAGCGCGTTGTGGTAAGTGGTGAACGGTCGCGCGGCTGCGCCGCCCGCCAACGGTTGCAAGATGGGCGTCTCCACCTCCAAGAAGCCGCGCGCGTCCAAGAATCGGCGAATTTCGCGAATCATCGCGCAACGCGATAGTAGCCGCGCCCGCGAGTCGGGGTTCACCAGCAAGTCTAAGTACCGCTGGCGGTAGCGCTGCTCGACATCGTGCAGTTCGTACCAGCGTTGCTCGCCCTTCTCTTTGGGGAACGGCACGGGACGGATGGCTTTCGCTAGCAGCGTGAAGTGCTGCACATGCACGGTAATCTCGCCCGTGCGCGTCTGGAACACGAAGCCCTCCACGCCAAGATAGTCGCCCAAGTCCCACAGGTCAATCAGTTCGTAGCGCTCGCCTTGCTCGTCCGCTTTGAGGTAGATTTGCAGTTTGCCTGTGCTGTCCATCAGGTGGGCGAAGGTCGCCTTGCCCATTTTGCGGATGGCGACGATGCGCCCTGCAACAGCGACCGTCTGCCCCTGCAGCGTCTCGTACCCGTCGTGGACTTGCTGTAGGGTATGCGTGGTCGCGTAGCGTTCGATGGCGAAGGGGTCCAGCCCCTGCGCGCGCAGTTGCTGCAGCTTTTCTTTGCGTATCTGCACCAGCTGGTTCTCTTCCGTAGCGGGATGGCGGCTCTGGTCGTGCATGGTGGGAATTGTACCTGAGTCGCCTTCTCCTGTGCGTGCGTGAGCGTGTGCCCAGCCCACATTGCGTCCTAAAATCCCCAACCGCCTCCGCCGCCCAGCGGTTGGTGGAGCGCGTCAACAATACGCGCGAAGGCGCGCGTCCACAGAAACGCCCAGAACGCCGCGCTGCTGCCGATAACTGCCACAAGCGTCCACCCGCCGCGCGCGCCCGCCCTGTAGGTCAGCCAGACGCCCAGCCCCCACGCCCACACCGCGCCCATCATCAGCGCCAGCGCGGTAAACGGGTCCAGATAGCGTATCAGCAGCGTCGCCAGCCCCACAGGCGTTAGCGACAGCATCGTAAGCACTGCCGAGAGCAGCAGCGTCAGCAGCCCGAACATCAGGCGCGAGGCGACCTGCGAGCGACCCAGCCACCCCAACGCGCCCACCCACTGGGGCAAATCCCACCGCACCCCCGCGAACGGACGGCGCGCAATCTGCGGTTTGACCCCCCGACGGCGCAACTCGCGCAACACACACAAATAGTGCGCCTGATAGCGTATCGGGTGGATGTGGAAGTAGATGTCCAGCAGCTCCTCGTCCGAGCAGCGCTGGAGGCGTTCGGCGTACTGCTTGAGGTCAAACCACCACGGCGGCGCAATCACGACAGCAAGAGTCTACCCTTTCAGCCCTGTGAGCGTGATTCCACGCACATAGGCGCGCTGCGTCAGCAAAAACAGCAGCACCAGCGGCGCGGTCACCACCGTCGCTGCCGCCATCAGCAGGTTCCACTGCTCCCCGTGCCGCCCCAAAAAGTATTGCAACCCGACCGCAAGCGTGAACTTGCTGGCGTCGTTGAGGTAAATCAGCGGGTTCATGAAGTCCGTCCACGCCCACACGAACGAGAAGAGCGCGACTGTCGCCACTGCAGGCTTCGACATCGGCGCGACCAGCCGCCACAGAATCGCCCACTCGCTGCAGCCGTCCAGACGCGCAGCGTCAATTAGCTCCTGCGGCAGCGCCAGGAAAAACTGGCGCAGCATGAAGATGAGGAACGCGTTCCCTAAAAACGCGGGCACAATCAGCGGCAAGAAGGTGTCCACCCAGCCGAGTGTGCGAAACAGCAGGAACACGGGCAGCAGCGTGACCTGCGGGGGTAGCATGAGCGTGCTGAGCATCACCCAGAACCAGAAGTTGCGTCCGCGCCAGCGCATCCGCGCGAAGGCGTAGGCAGGCGGCAGGCAACTCAGCAGCGCGCCCACGACGCTCAGCCCCGCAATCAGCAGCGTGTTGCGCAAATAGAGCCAGAACGGGAAAGTCGCCAGCGCGTGCTGGTAGTTCTCCCACGCGATGCGGTTGGGAACCCAGCGGATTTGCTCCGTGAACAGCTCGTCGTCGGGCTTGAGCGCGGTGGAGAGCATCCACGCAATCGGCAGCATATAGAGCGCGAGCAGCCCAAGGATCGCCGAGTGCGCCAGTATGCGTTTGCCCATCAGTAGCCTCCTGCATACCCTTCGGCGCGCGGGTCGGAGCCAGCGCGGTAGCACTCGCCCACTTGCTGGATGACCTGCACCGCGCTGGGGTGCGTGCCGAGCGGGGTCGTGCGCACGCTGTGCCCACGCTGGCGCAGAGCCTCCAGCAGCATATCGCTCGGCGCTTCGAGGCTAAGCGCGCCTGCGGAGGGATCCGTGCTTTGGGCGGGTTGCCATGCCCAGCGCGGCTGCTCAATCGCCTGCTGGGGTTCCATGCCGTCATCAATCAGGCGGCTAATCACCTGCAGGTTCGTCTGCACTTGGATATCGCCGCCAGGCGTGCCGCCGACATACGCCAGCGCGTCGCCGCGCGTGATGAGGTAAGCGTTTAGCGTATGCATCGGTCGCTTGCCAGGCGCGAGGCGGTTCGGGCTGTCGGGACGCAGCGAGAAGCCGCGCATCCGATTGTTCAGCAGGATGCCGTCTACCACCACGCCGCTGCCGAAGGGGTGATAGACGCTCTGGATGAACGAAATCGCGTTCCCGTCGCGGTCGGCGACGCAGAAGTAGGTGGTGTTCGTGTCGCGCAGTTTGCCTGGGGCGTAGACGGCTTGCGCCCGCTCCAGCAACAGCGCGCTGCGTCGCTCGCGGATGTAATCGGGCGCGAGCAGCTGCTCGGCGCGGTTGCCTACGAACCGCGGGTCGCCCAAGTGCGCCCAGCGGTCGGCAAACGCGCACTTGATGGCTTCCACCATCAGGTGCGTGCGCTGGGAGGCGTCCATCCCGCGCAGGTCGAACCCGTCCAGCAGCGCGAGCGCCTCCATGAGAATGATTCCTTGCGACACGGGCGGCTGCCCATGCACGGTGTAGACGCGGTAGCGCACGCGCAACGGCTCCAGCAGTTCGCCTTCGTGGCGGGCGAGGTCGTCCGCTTCGAACCAGCCGCCGTGTTGCTGGCTGTAGGCGACAAGCCGCCGCGCGAGTTCGCCCTTGTAGAAGGCATCGCGTCCGCCTGCAGCGATGGCTTTCAGGGCGCGCGCTGTGTCAGGGCAGCGCACGCTCTCGCCTGCGCGCGGCGCGCGGTCTTGCCCCAGTAGCCCCTGCAGCACGGGGCGCAACTCGCTGGAGCGGCTCGCGTTGCGCCAGATGTTCGCCTTCCGCTCGCTAATCGGGTAGCCCTGTTCGGCGTACTCAATCGCAGGCTCCAGCAGGCGCGGGACGGGCAGTTTGCCATACAGCGCGTGCAGGCGGAACCAAGCATCCACCAGTCCAGGCACGGTCGCGGCGGTGATTCCGCGCAACGGGATGCCGTTCGGAAAGCGTTCGGGCGTTGCGGCTTGAGGTGCAGCGCCTGAGCCGTTGAGTGCCAGCGTGCGCCGACGCGCCGCGTCGTACAGCACCGCGAACGCATCCCCGCCGAGATGGCTCGCCCACGGCTCCACCACACACAACACGGCGGAGGTCGCTATCGCCGCGTCCACGAAGCTGCCGCCCATCCGCAGGATGTGTATGCCTGCGCTGACCGCCAGCGGCTGCGAACTGGCGACCATCCCGTTCCGAGCGTAGACGGCACTGCGCGAGAGCATCGGGCAACAATTCGAGGCACGGAGCAAAGCTCCTGCCCGCTGGGGGACGACATAGACAGCGCAAAATCCGCGAAAATGTGCTATAATAGGGCATCACTCTAACGGAGGTGCGATGACCATGCGAAAGGCGATTCTTTTGGGAACCGTCGGCGCATTTCTTGCGCTGACCAGCGTTGCAGTGGCGCAAACGCCTGTTCAGAAACTCATCAAGGCAGGACGGATGTCTTTCCGACTGCAAGACTCGCCGTATTACATCCGAATCGGAGCCGCTTGCGATATTCCTGCCGCGGGCGGCGGTATCGGCGACCAAGCCCCGATTTGTGTCACCCTGTCCGATCTGAACAACGACGGGGTAGCGCTGGACTTCGAGATTACTATCCAGCAGATGGTGAACACGATTCAGTCTAACGCGACGGTACAGTTCTACGGCACGCCTGTTGGCAACAACCAGGTACGCTGGCAAGGTGCGCGCACTTTTGATCCGCCTGAGTGCGCCTTCATCGGCGGCTCTGTGCAACAGTGGTTCCAGCTCCTACAGGTCTTCGGCGACTTCACGATGGAGATTAGCGAGGGCGCATGTAGCCCCGACCCCTTCAGCTGCACCTCTTGCGGCGCAGACCTCACGCTGACCCCTGTCGGCAACGACCCGAACAACCAGGATGTGAACTTTCTGGGCTTTGAAGGCTTCATTCGACTGGCAGGTACGGACTGCAACACAGGCAGTCCGCTCCGCGCCTGCGCGCGCACTTGGGCGATTAACGCGATTGCCTACAGCAGCAGCTTGCCGTCGCAGGGCGATGTGAACGGCGACTGCACGATTGACGACGCCGACTTGCTGGCTGTGCTGTTCAATTTCGGCGGTAGCGGCGACGGCGATGTGAACAGCGACGGCGTGGTGGACGACGCCGATTTGCTGACCGTGCTGTTCAACTTCGGCAGCAGCTGCTAAGGTAAATCACCAGAAATACTCCCCGATTTGCCCCGAATTTGGGGCAAATCGGGAACCCTGCTGGCAGGAATTCCGTCAGTAGGGTAGAATTACACCTACTACGAGGAGGTAATTGGTATGATACGGCATCGTGGCTTTACGCTAATAGAGCTGTTGGTCGTCATTGCGATCATCGCCATCTTGGCGGCGATCTTGTTCCCCGTGTTCGCGCAAGCGCGCGAGAAGGCGCGCCAGACCCAGTGTGTGAACAACATGAAACAGGCAGGGCTCGGCGTCATTCAATATCTTCAGGATTATGACGAGACCTACCCGATGAGTGTCTACCGCGCCCGCAACAACCAGAACCAAGAGTGCGCCTACACCATGCTCTCCGCAATCGAACCGTATGTCAAGAACAAAGACATTTTCGAGTGCCCATCCGCACGCCAGGCGATGGATCTCGACGATTTCTGGCGTCGAATGGGGATAGGATTGACAGGAGGCGATTGTGGGCAGTTCCGATGGCTGAGCTATGTGGCGAACTTCGCCCTGTTTGAGGACGGTCCTGCGAACACGATTACAGGCGCAGTAAACCAGCCGCCTATCAAGCAGGCGGAGCTGGAATTTGTGGTCGAGACCGCAGCCTATCTGGACGGGCACCTTACTGTTCAAGGCGGTACAGGCAACTGCGGCTTGTTCAACTCGCCCGTCGAGGGGCGCCACAACGAGACCGTCTCGGTCGTCTATGCGGATGGGCACGCAAAGTCGATGAAGGTGACCCGCGCCGATGTGTCCTGCATCAACATCTCCAACAAGACCTTCCGCCTCTGGTGCGTGACATCGCCCCCATACAATCGTGAGTGGGATTACGCGGCTGGCAGGTGCAGGCAGTCGCTCAAAGTCTGCCAGTCCTCGCCTGCTATAGCCGGCTCACGCGATCTATGGGGGATTGTGGTGCAAGATGCTCAAGGCGTCAAGTGCACGCGAGATCTGCGACGGACGCAGTAACCTTAGCTTCGCCTATCTACTTGAACTCGGATGAGAAGAGCGTGAGCAAGAACTTCGCGTAGCCATAGCCTCCCCTGCAGATAGGGGAGGCTACACTATTTTGTGCCGCACTCTGAACCTATCAGGGTCGCTCAAACCTGGGCTTTATAAGTTGCCTGTGCGTTGAGATTTCGACATTGCTCACTCCACCCCGACTCTCCCCGTCAACGGGAAGGGAGTTGCAGTTCCTCCCCCGTTGACGGGGGCTGGTAAGGGTACATCGCTTAGGTTCACTGCACGCCGAATGAGTGCGCTTTTTTGCCCTCACCCCCAACCTCTCTCCCACAGAGTGGGAGAGAGGTGTAGGGGCGAACGGCTGTTCGCCCTGCCGCTGTTTTCCCACCCTCTCGCCTCGCAGGAGAGGGGGAAAGAGGGGGTGAGGACGACAAGGCGTGTCTGTCCGACGGCGCTCGCACTGGAAAATTGTGCCCACCCTGAGAATTCCACGCTTGACCGTTGTACCCTTATCAGGTTGACGGGGGAGGTTAGGAAGGGGTAAGTTGTCGCATATTGAAAATCTAACGCAAAGACACTTATTAGAGACAAGTGAGCGGGGAGCAAGTTGTCCTTCTCTGATGTTGACCTCGCACAGGCGTAATATCCCCCTCTGTGGTGAAGCCGATGCGACGCTATCGCGTCTCTGCTGTGCCGCACCCTGTGTTTCGCGGCTATCGCAAGGGGGGCGTCTGGTTCCCGAACGCGCCCGCGTTTGTCGAACTGGACGAATCGGCGCTGACGGACGCCATTCGCGCATGCCCCCTGCTCCAGATCGAGGAGGTACTCACTCATGCGACAGACGATTCTCCGCTGGGCGTGGCAGTTGCTCAAGCCGACGCTACTGATGTGGCTGCAGGAGCGCGCCCTGCGCCTGCCCGCCCATCAACGCGACGCACTCGCGCAACGCCTGCGCCTGCCCGCACAGAGCATCGAACAGGTCGAAAACGCCCTGCGCCAAGTCGTGCTGTACCGACTGGAACGCTGGGAACCCTAACGGAGGCAAGCGATGGAGTGGACGCAACTGATACCCCTCATTAGCGCGCTGGTGGGCTGGGCGTTCCTGCTCACCCGCCAGATTCTGGCGCGGATGGACAAGCTGGTCGAGGCAGCGCAGCGGCAAGAGCAGGCGATTACCGACGAGTTCATCGCCTACCTGCGCCAGAGCGTTGCCCGCACGGAGGCGAGCTACGAACGGCTCGAACTCGCGCTGGAGGATGTGCGCGACGCGCTGCTAAGCCTGCGCCAAGCGATTACACACTGGCAGGAGACCGCCAAGCCGTAGAGGTGAGTCGCGATGCTGACCGTATCCCGCGCCGCCGTGAAGCGCAAACTGCGCCTAACCACCAACGAGTACGACGCCGAGATCGACGCGCTGATTGCCGAGATGTTGCCTGCGCTGCGCTACGCGATTGAGCCGAGCTACCTCAACACAAGCGACGCCGACCTGCTGGCGACGCTGAATCTGGGCGCGCTGGAGATTATCGCGGGCGAGATGGGCGCGACGCTCTACCGTGAACTTGGGGCGTGGACGGGCTTTCGAATCGGATGGCTGCAAGTGCTGCCGCCTGCCCTGCGCAACCCCGCCGACCCGACGAGGCTGAAAGCGCAGGGCTATGCCCGTCTCAAACCGTTCCTCAAGCGCGACGCGCAGTTGCTGTTTGTCTACCGCGAGCGCGAGGGGGAGACGCTGTGATTGTGCGCGAGTGCCTAAATCACTGGCTGCGCCGCTATGGGGAGCCGTTCTATGTGGGGCTGCAGTCGTATCGCGGGCTGTTTTTCCAGCCGCCTGGCAATCTGCTCCGCTGGCTATTTAGCCCCGAAACGCTGAACGAACTGCCGCGCCCGCTGTGGGCGGTCGCCGTCGCCCCCACTGTCAGCCTTGCCGACGGAACCGCCCTTACATGGCGCGGCGCGACCTATCGCGTGCTACGGTCGCTGGAGTTTCGATTCGATACAACCCCCGTCTACCGCTTGATGCTGATTGAGCCTGTGGCGTGAAGAGCGCGTCATGGGTTAAAATATGGGGGGATGCGCATCGACCCGAATTTGGATGCCTACCGCGAGCTGGGGGTCTCTCCGAGCGCGTCGGCGGAGGCGATACGGCAGGCGTACCTTGCGTTAGCGCGGCGGTATCACCCAGATCGCGCGCCTGCGGGACGCGCCGCCGAGTACGAGGAGCGGATGAAGCGGATTAATACCGCCTACGAACTGCTACGCAATCCCGAGTCGCGTCAGCAGTACGACAGGCTCCGCGCGCCGCAGACGACGCTCACGAACTCCCATGCGCCGACTGCCCCGCGCGCCCAGCCGAATGATCCCTACACCGAGATGCGCGCGGGCTATCAGCGGCGCGTGTACCGCGTGCAGGCGTCTACCCGCGCCTTGCCTCCGTGGGCGCAAGCGTTGTCAGGGCTGTTCGCGGGGCTGGGGCTGGTGGCAGGCTTCCTGCTGGGGCTGCCGTTCGGCATCGTCGGCTGCATTCCTGGCGCGATGGTAGGCATGGTGGTCGGGATGCTGGTTGGCTTGTGGGCGGTCTACTTGTTCGCGCTGGCGCTGCCGACCGCGCTGTTGGGTTGGTTGGGGCTGCTGATTGCCGACGCGACGGGCATGTGGGTCGGCGGGGGTCTGGGGTTCGTGCTGGGCGTCATGTGGGCGCGCCGTTTGTGGCGACGCGCCCGAATCACAGCCTCCTACCACTCGCGATAGGGACGCCCGTCGCTGCCGACGCCCTCCGCGGGCGAGCGCACCTTCATCTCGCCCGTCTTCGAATCGCAGTAATACTCCAACTCCTCGCCTGAAATTGGGCAGCGCGGAACCGCGTGCAGGTACGGACCGCGATAATACTCGGGATTCATCATGCTGGGACGCCGCCACCGATCGAGCCCAAACTGAGGCGGTTCTGTGGTTGTCAAATCGCTTAGGTCGGTCGGGTAAACGCCCGTGTCGTGATAGAACACGAGAATCGCGTGACGCGTCTCTGCCAGCACCACGCGCAGGCGCGCTTCGGGGTCGCGCGGCAGGTGATACGACACACGCGGCGCAAATGCCGCCAACACAGCCACACTCATCACCGCCAGCGACAAAATTTCCACCATCGTCATCCCGCGTAGCCAGCGCATCGTAGCCTCCAACGCACATCTGGGAGGGTTGTTCCACATCCCTATAGGGATGTGGAGGGATTATCGGGTAAAATTCCCCTCGACAGGAGGACGCTATGGCAATCACGCTATCGGAGCGCGCGGCGCACGAGTTGAAGACGCTGTTGGAAGAGTCGGGCATCCAGAACGCGGGGCTACGGGTCTGGGTCGCAGGCGGCGGCTGCAGCGGACTGCAGTACCAAATGGCTATCGACGACGCGGAACCTGAAGAGACCGACCTCGTGTTCGACTCGCACGGAGTCAAAATCTATGTCGACAGCCTTAGCATCCGCTACATGGATGGCTCACACATCGACTATGTCGAGGACATGTTCGGCGGCGGGTTCAAGATTGACAATCCGAACGCTGTTAACAGCTGCGGGTGCGGCTCATCGTTCCAGACCGAAGACGAGATGGGCACGCCTGGCGCAGGCTGCGGCAGTTGCCGTTGCTGTGGGTAGATTTGGGTATAATACTTGGCGGAAGCCGACATAGCTCAGCGGTAGAGCGGCGCACTCGTAATGCGCAGGTCGTGGGTTCGAGTCCCACTGTCGGCTCCAGGAGTGTTTCTCGCCTGCCTTCGCCTCTCTTGTGCGCTACTTGTTGGGCGGCGGGTCGACAAACCCTTCAGACCCTCACCAACCACCTGCAAGCACAGCTCGTAACAGGCGTTATCAAAATCGTGGTGGAGGGCTGGGAGGAGGTAGTTCAGGAATGAGTCCCGAAACGCTACGCGCCCTCATCCAGCAAGGCGAAAGCTTGGATGTGGAGTTCAAGAGCGAAAAGCAACGAGAACTCCGCGATGAGGAGATCGTTCATGCCGTTGTGTGCTTGGCAAACCGAGCCAGCGCCCAAAGCGGTTGGGTACTGATTGGTGTGGAAGATAGCGGACAGCCCACAGGCGCACGCCCACGACACGGGAGCATGACCGACCCAATCCGCTTGCAGGCGCTCATCGCCAACCGAACCCGCCCCTCCCTTTCTGTGCAAGTGCATGTCGTGCCCCTGCAACCTGAAGGCGTGGAAATCGTCGCTATAGAAGTCCCGCCCGTTCGCACCCCTGTGGGTACGACCGATGGCGTCTATGTGCGGCGCATCATCGGCGGGCGAGGACAGCCCGAATGTGTTCCGATGCATTTCCACGAGATGCAATCCCTACAGGCAACTCGTGGGCTTTTAGATTACTCCACTGTTGTCGTTGAAGGCGCCACTTGGGACGATTTAGACCCGTTAGAGTTTGAGCGCCTGCGCCGATTTGTGCGGGAAAGTCAGGGACAAGGCGACACGGCGCTACTGCAACTTTCTGATGAAGAGCTGGCGAAAGCGCTGGGCGCTGTGGAGGCGAACCACGCTGTGAGTCGCATCCGTGTGTTAGCGTTGTTGCTCTTCGGCAAGGATGCCTCCTTGCGCCGTTTTTTACCTACCCACGAAGTCGCCTTTCAGGTGCTTCGGGGTGAACGGGTGGAAGTGAACGAGTTTTTCCGCTCCCCGTTGCTCCGAGTGATGGAGGAAGTGCTTCAACGCTTTCGTGCCCGCTATCGCGAGGAAGAGGTTATGGTGGAACCACTGCGGGTGGGCGTGCCTGATTATTCAGAACGAGCCTTTCGTGAAGCTGTTGCGAATGCCCTTATTCATCGCGATTACACGCGCTTGGGTGCGGTTCACATCCAGTGGCACGATGACCGCATCGAAATCTCCAATCCTGGCGGCTTCCCAGAAGGTGTGCATTTGAACAATATCCTCGTCACACCGCCGCGCCCGCGCAATCCGCTCTTGGCGGACGCCTTCAAGCGAGCGGGGCTTGTGGAGCGCACGGGGCGCGGCATCGACATCATCTTCACCGAGCAACTCCGCTACGGACGCCCCACTCCCTCCTACGAACGCAGCACGCCAGCCGATGTCGTCTTGGTGTTGCCTGGGGGGCGAGCGAATCTCGCATTCGTGCGCCTGGTGGTCGAGGAGAATCAGGCGGGACGCCCGCTGCGGCTGGACGAACTACTCTTGCTGAATGCCCTCTGGCAAGAACGCAGTCTGACAGCCGCACAAGCCGCCCGACTCTTGCAAAAATCCGATGCGGACGCCCGCGCGGTACTAGAGCGACTGGTAGAAGCGGGGCTGGTGGAAGGGCGTGGCGAGCGCAGGGCGCGAACTTACCACCTCTCGGCTGCCACCTACCGCCGACTGGGTATGCCATCCGCCTATGTTCGCCAACGCGGTTTCGAACCCGTCCAGTGGGAGCAGATGATTCTGCAGTATGTACGCGCACACGGACGAATCACCCGACGGGAGGCGGCGGGCTTGTGCCAAGTGAAAGAGCATCAGGCGTTCTATGTTTTACAGAAAATGGTCAAACAAGGTCAACTTAAATCTGTCGGAAAAGGACGCAGCGTCCGCTATGAGATGGCAAACGCGGAAAATGCAGAGAAAACGCAGAGTCTGCGTTTTAATCGCAGAGTCTGCGATTAAAACGCAGACTCGTGCAAAACACCTCCGGGCAAACATCCAGCGCCGAACACAGCACGGCAGCAGCATTCCCAGCAGGAATCCCCTCGCATGCGGCGAAACGCTTCGCGCAGTGAGCATCTTGCACCGCATTCTGGAAACCAAACGCGAGGAGGTGGACGCCCGTCGGCGCACGACACCCCTCGCGGAACTGAAGGCGCGCCTTGCAGACGCTCCCCCCACGCGCGGGTTCCACGATGCGCTGCGCCGTACCCCGAACCCCCTCGCGCTGATTGCCGAACTCAAGCGCGCCTCGCCCAGCAAGGGCGTCATTCGCGAAGATTTCGACCCGCTGCAGATTGCGGCGCAGTATCACGAAGCAGGCGCGGACGCGCTAAGCATATTGACCGACGAACCCTACTTTCAGGGCAAGCCCGAATACCTACCCCGCGTCCGCGAGCAGGTTCCCCTGCCTGCCTTGCGTAAGGATTTCCTGATTGATGCGTACCAAGTCTACGAGAGCCGCGTGCTGGGCGCAGATGCGATTCTGCTGATTGTCGCTGCTGTGCCTGACCCTGCGCAACTGCACGACCTGCGCGCCCTCGCCGAATCGCTGGGGATGGACGCCCTCGTGGAAGTGCATGACGAGTGGGAGTTGGAGACCGCCGTCGAGTCGGGCGCGACGCTGATTGGCGTCAACAACCGCGACCTGCGCACGTTCGAAGTGTCGCTGGACACCACTCTGCGCCTGCTGCGCTACTTCCCCGAGGGGATCACGCGTGTGAGCGAGAGTGGGATAGAGACCGCCGACGATGTGCAGCGACTGCACGCAGCGGGCGTCGACGCGCTGCTGGTGGGCGAGACGCTGATGCGCGCCGACAACCCCGTCGCCGTCGTGCGGGAGTGGATGGACGCTTGCCGATGAGACTCGCGCTGCTGCACACCAGCGACGCCCACAACCGCTGGAACGAGGCGTTCGTGAGCCACCTGCGCGCCCTGAAAGCCCAGCATGACGCGCTTCTGCTCGATTCGGGCGACGCCATCCGCGCGGGGAATGTCGCTGTGCCGTTGCGTCCCGAAGCAGCGTGGGACTGGATGCGCGCGGCGGGCTACAACGCGATGACCATCGGCAACCGCGAGTTCCACCTAACGACGGCAGGCTTTCGGGCGAAGACGCAGGGCGCGCCCTGCCCGCTGCTGTGCGCCAACCTGCGCCCCAAGTATCCCGACGCGCCGATGCCTGTGCAACCTGTCTGGCGCACGGAGCATCGTGGCGTACGCGTCGCTGTGCTGGGGCTGACCGTGCCGATGATCACCCCACGCATGAAGGTCGCCGCGCTCAGCGCGTACCTGTTCGACCCGCCGCTGGAGACCGCGCGCCAGTGGGTACAACACCTGCGCCCCGAAACCGACCTGTTGATTGCGCTCACGCACCTTGGCGTCCAGCACGACCGCCTGCTAGCAGAGGCGTGCCCCGAACTGGATGTGATTCTCGGCGGGCATTCCCACACGCCGACCGAGACCCCAGAGCAAGTGGGCGGCGTGTGGCTCAGCCATGCGCCCCCGTTCTGCAAGGGCGCGACACTACTGACACTCACACGCCGCAACGACCGCTGGGAACTGGAGTAGCCGTTACTCCAAGCCCATCAGCTCGTCGGTCTGGGGGTTGCCATCGCGGTCGATGTTGCCTAAGTTGTAGCGACGGTGCGGCTCGTAGGCGGCTTCTGTGCGCAGCACGGGCTTGAACACCTTCGCGTGCCCGTCGCACCACAGCACGACCCCCATCTGATTGTGCCGCCCGTGGAAGGTGGGGTTATTGTAGGAGGGCGGTTCGAGGAAGCCCGTGCCTTCGAATACAGGCGCACCTGCGCCCCAAGTGCGCCACTGCGCCACATCCGCCAGCCACGCGGTCTCGACAGGGCTGTTAATCTGCGCCAGCGCAACCGCGATCGGCGTGTAGTTCGGGGGGCGCATCGGGCTAAGATAGACATAGTTGTAGCCGTAGCCCAAAAGCCCGTACTGGTAGGCGCGGCTCTCGCGGAACGACGGGCACGCCTGAATCTCCGTGTTGCGCATGTACGGATACAGGAAACTGCGCTGCGTGTCCAGCCGCTGGTTCTGGCGGTCGACATAGCCCCACCAGTAGTGCGACCAGTCGTCGTAGGCAATCGGGAACAGCCGCTCGTCGTAGTCTTGGGCGTACATCAAGCCTGCAGTTCCGATTTGGCGCAAGTTGCTCAAACACGCGGTCTGACGCGCTTTCTCGCGCGCTTGGGCAAACACGGGGAACAAGATCGCCGCCAGAATGGCGATGATCGCTATCACGACCAACAGCTCAATCAGTGTGAAGCCGCGTGCGCGGCTCGCGTACCGTGTCTGTTGCATCATTTCATCCCTCCACATAAGCGTTGCGCTCTGTGGTCGGGACGAAGGCTTGCGCCGCAGTTGCTGCCAGCTGGACGCCTCCAGCCGCAGGCACATGCGTGCGCGCGCTCTTTCGCCCAACCCGCGAGGCGAAACGAGCGAGATACGGCTGAATCGGTCTTCGGGCTTCTGGATCATCCTACTAACGACGCCTTCCCAGCCGAAGCCAGTGGCAATATGTCGCGTTCGTCCCCAGTTACCGCTGCGCGTCAGCGTCGGATTTGCACCGACTTCCCGTGCATTCAGCCGCCGCGAACTCGTTTGCCGAAAGCGCAGGTATTATACCGACTCCGATGACGGTTCGCGAAGCCCTCGAGTGGGCGGGGGCGCAGTTGCAGGCGGTAGGGCTACCAGAGCCGCTGCGCGAGGCGCAGGCGTTGGTCGCAGCGTGCCTCGGCTGGGAGCGTGCGCAGCTAATAGCACATCCTGACGCGCTCCTTTCAGCGCGGCACGCGCGGCGACTGCATAGCTGGGTACGCCGCCGCGCAGCGCGTGAGCCGCTGGCGTACATCACGCGCCGCGTGTGGTTTTACGGGCTGGAACTTATGGTCGGGCGCGGCGCACTTATCCCACGCCCCGAAACGGAGTTGCTGGTGGAGGTGTTTTTGGGATGGGCGGCTAATCTACCCCCCTCCTTAAGGTTCCCCCCGCTTCGCGAGGGGAACCAGCCCGACTCGGTTCCCCCTGCAAGCAGGGGGAACCTCAAGGAGGGGGTCGCTTGCTCACCAATCCTCGTAGATGCAGGCGCAGGCACGGGCACAATCGCGCTTGCCTGCCTGATGCACGCGCCGCACTGGCTGGGCATCGGCATTGAGCGTAGCCGCCGCGCGCTCCGCTGGGCGCAGGCGAATCGGCGGAGACTGGGGCTGGAATCGCGCCTGCTGCTAATCCAAAGCGACTGGCTGCATGGACTGCGCGCAGGCTCTGTGGACGCGGTGCTGAGCAACCCGCCCTATGTGCTGCCCGACGAGTGGGACGCGCTGCAGCCCGAAATCACGCGCTACGAGCCGAAGAGCGCACTGCTGACGCCTGCCGATGACCCGTTGCGCCCCTACCGCCGCATTGCGCGGGGCGCGCGGTGTGCGTTGCGCGCGGGCGGTCTCCTTGCATTCGAAACCAGCCCGCGCCTGGCTCCCCTGTTAGCCGAACGGCTGCCCGCGTGGGGCTTTCGGCAGCCACGAATCGTCTGCGACTACGCGGGGATAATGCGCGTCGTGTGGGCGATTCGTGAGTAGGCGCGGTTCAGCGGCTTTCGCAAGTGTGGCGGTACGCCTTGCGCTTGATTCGAGCCAGCGCGTTGTCCACCGCTTTCGGCGAGCATCCGATTCGCGCTGCAATCTCTCGGTAGGTAAGGTGCTGCCGATACAAGGCGACCACTTGCGCTTCCAGCGGGCTGAGGCGCGTCGCCAGGAACTCGCGCCGCCGTTGCGCTGTCTCCCGCTCACTCAGCTGCTCATACAGGTTCTGGCGCGGGTCAGGCACCTGCTCCAGCCACGAGCGTCCATCCCCCTCTTCCGAAAGGCTCACGATTGGCGCTGCCCATCGCTGCGCACGCTTTAGCTCCGACAGAATCTGTCGACGAATGCACACCCGCGCGAACGCCGCAAACCCCGCCTTACGCTGGGGGTCAAAACACTGCACCGCGCGCCACAGACCAATCAAAGCGACCTGATACACATCTTCGGGATCACAACTGGGCATATAGAACCGCCCTGCGAGGTTCTGCGCCAGCGGGCGGAACAGCGCCAGCACCTGCTCCGCCGCGCGCTCGTCCCCTTGCTGCGCCCGCAGCACCAAGTCATCTGTCGATAGATATTCACAGTGCGCTTCCATCGTGCGCTCACCCACCCTATTATAGCCCACTTTTTCACCAACGAGGGCGTGAAGGGGAAAAGCATAGGTTATTCCACCCGAATCCCCTTCACACACCAGCAGATCGCACAGTATTGGGCGTTTTCGTCGCTCGATTCGACGCGAATTGGGGTATATTATAGGCAAGCGCAATTTCAGCGAGTAGTTGCCGACGAAAGGACATTTCCGGCTCGTCCCGCCACGCACAGAGTAACCCTCTTGAAATTTTTCCGAAGGAGGTCAGTCATGATTCCTGTAGGTTTATTCACGATACGGCAGGCGGATCACGCCGATTTGGATCGGATTGAGGAACTGGACCAGTTGTTTGGCAACGCGGCGCTGACGCGCGAGTATTTTGAAGCGTGGTTGCGCCATCACTCAGAGGGCTTCCTGGTCGCCGAGTATGACGGGCGCGTGTACGGCTACAGCATGGTCATCTACCTGCATGCGCGTCAGATTCGCGAGAACTGGTATCACGACACGGGCGGTGGCACTTGCAGCACGCACACGCCGCTGGGCGAGTATCTCTATGCGGTCAGTGTTGCTTCGAAGAAGCAGGAGGCAGCGCGCGCGCTGTTTATCGCCAATCGGCGGCTCTTTATCCGCTCCCATGTGTATCAGACGGTTATCTTCGGCAGGTTGCCGCGATTCCGCAAGTGGGTCGAGGCACAGGGTTATACTCCCGAGGCGCTGGATCGTGCCACCAAGCGTCGCCTGCTCGATGTCTATGTGAACACCTTGCACGATCCTTATCAGGTGTTCTACGAGGGACTGAGTTTTATGCCCGAATACGGCGTCGTGGACTACTTAGAGGGCGACGACGAGTCGCTGAACTGCGCGTTGAAGCTGGTGTGGCGCAATCCGTACTACAAGCCGCTGACCGTGGATCGTGCGGTCGCCGAAGTCGCCACGCCTACGCCTGCAAGTAGGTAATGACCAGTAAAAAAACCCACACCATACACGGCAGGAACAAAACAAGCTCTCGGCGAATCTAAAAGACACTATGAGACGACATGGCTTTACCCTGATTGAGTTGCTGGTCGTGATTGCGATTATCGCGATTCTCGCGGCGATTCTGTTCCCTGTGTTTGCGCAGGCGCGCGAGAAGGCGCGGCAGACCCAGTGTACCAACAACATGAAGCAAATCGGGCTCGCCGTCATGCAATACATTCAGGACTACGACGAGCGGTTCCCGATGAGCCTCTACGAGACCATTGAGAACAACCAGCGCTGTCTCTTTACCGTGTACCATGCCATTTACGCCTACAAGAAGAACATCGACATCGTGATATGCCCCTCCGATCGGCAGGCATTTGATGTCGTACAGGCGTTTGGTCAGCTTGGCAGACCGGTCTGCCCGCTTCCGAACTTCCGCTACGCGGGGTATATTTTCAACTGGTGTGTGTTCGAGAACGGAAATGTGCCGGGCGTGCTGACTCCCAACCCGGTGGTGTCCCAAGCGCAGATCGAGTATGTTGTGGAGACCTCGATGCTGTATGACGGCACGCTGGGACCACCACCGACGATTCAGTCGTACCTGCAGGCGCGCCACAACGGGCTGGGTGTTGCGAACTTCGCGGACGGGCATGCGCGCACGGTTAAGGGGCGCGCGCGCGAGGGCGCAAACAGTACCGCGCCGACTTGGGACGGTAAGCAGGTGCGTATCTTCGATGTCGGCGAGGTAGGACCCTATCAAGGTCAGATTAACTTGTGGGGTGTCGCCGCGCGCCGAGCGAACGGCACGCCCTGCCGTAACTGTCCGAACCGCAATAACCCCGGCAACTGCAACTAATCGCGCCGTAAGCCCCGCCGATGGCGGGGCTTTTGTTTTCCACAAGCACGGCAGGAAACTTCCCCTGATAGCCGAAAATTGTCGTCGTCGATGCAGACACTGCACACGAGGTGAGACAGGCTATGGATCGCAATTTGGGTATGGATTTTGTACGCGCGACTGAGGCGGCGGCGCTCAGTGCGGGGCGTTGGGTTGGCAAAGGCGATCGGCACGCGGTCGATCAATCGGCTTGCGAGGCGATGCGCCGCACGCTCGGCGACATCGACATGAAGGGCGTTGTGGTCATCGGCGAGGGCGAACGCGACGAGGCGCCAATGCTCTACATCGGCGAGGAACTCGGCACGGGCAACGGTTACGCTGTGCAAATCGCGGTTGACCCCGTGGAGGGCACGAACCTCGTCGCGACGGGGCAGCCCGGCGCCATCAGCGTCGTCGCCGCCGCGATAGAAGGCGAGGGGAAACTGTTGCGCGCCCCCGACATCTACATGGACAAACTCGTCGTCGGTCCCTCCGCTAAAGGCGCGGTGGACATCACCCTCCCCCCACGCATGAACCTCAAGGTCATCGCCAAGAGCCTCGGCAAGGAGGTACAAGACCTGACCGTCGGGATGTTGGATCGCCCGCGCCATGAGCAACTGATTCGCGAGATACGGCAGGCAGGGGCGCGCATCCGCTTGGTGTCCGACGGCGACCTCTCGCTTGCACTGGAGGCGTTAGACCCGCAGGGCGAAATCGATGTGCTGATGGGCATTGGTGGCGCGCCCGAAGGGGTACTCTCCGCCGCCGCCGCGCTGTGCATGGGCGGCGAGATTCAGGCGCGACTGGTGTTCCGCAACGAGCAGGAACGCGAACGCGCCAAGCAACTGCTCGGCACCGAGGATGTCGACCGCGTGCTGACGATGGAAGACCTCGCGTGGGGCAATGTGGTGTTCGCCGCGACGGGCATCACGGGGGGCAACCTGCTCGGCGGCGTGCGCTACACAGGCTGGGGCGCGATTACCCACTCGGTCGTGATGCGCTCGCGCAGCGGCACCATCCGCTGGCTGGAGACGCACCACCACTTCCACCATGACCCGCGCTACTGACGCGGTACACCCCCGCGTGGGGTAGAATGATTCGGCGTGCGCGCCCCCACGGCGCGTGGGCAGTGAGAGGCGGTGGCGTGATTACGACTGACTCGGTGGGCGACGCGCTCCAGCGTGTCGAGGCGCAGATCGGGCGCGTGATTATCGGGCAGCAGCGCGTCGTTGAGCAAGCGCTGTGCGCACTACTGGCGGACGGGCACATCCTCATCGAGGGTGTGCCAGGAATTGCCAAAACGCTGTTGGTGCGCGTGATTGCCCAGACGCTGGGGCTGCAGTTCCGCCGCGTGCAGTTCACGCCCGACCTGATGCCCTCCGACCTTATCGGCACGACCATCTTCGACGCCCAGTCGGGCGAGTTCCGCGTGCGCTACGGACCGATTTTCGCCAACATCGTGCTGGCAGACGAAGTGAACCGCACCCCACCGAAAACGCAATCCGCGCTGTTAGAGGCGATGGAGGAGCGCAAGGTCACCATCGATGGCGTCTCGCACGCGCTGCCGCGCCCCTTTATGGTGTTCGCCACGCAGAACCCCATCGAGTACGAGGGAACCTACCCGCTGCCCGAAGCGCAGTTAGACCGATTCTTGCTCAAGGTGGTGATGGACTACCCCGCTGAAGACGAGGAGCGCGCGATTTTGCGCCTGCACGATGCAGGCTTCCGCACACACCAATTGGAACAGGTTGGGTTGGAGCCTGTGATGGGCGCGGAGGAGTTGGAGCGGCTACGCGCCGTCGTGCGCTCGATCCAGGTCACTGACGAGGTGCGCGACTACATTTTGCAGATTGTGCGCCGCACGCGCCAGAACGAGTACCTGCTGGTGGGCGCCAGTCCGCGCGCGGGCGTCGCGCTGCTGCTGGTCAGCAAAGCGTTAGCGGCGATGCGCGGGCGCACCTTCGTCAC
The DNA here is from genome assembly GCF_047502605.1 of Synechococcus sp. RC10A2. Classification (NCBI taxonomy): domain Bacteria; kingdom Bacillati; phylum Cyanobacteriota; class Cyanophyceae; order Synechococcales; family Synechococcaceae; genus Synechococcus; species Synechococcus sp. RC10A2. The sequence continues at coordinate 22,348 of NZ_JANSHP010000097.1, read as the reverse complement.
GCCCGACGATGTGAAACAGATGGCGACGCCCGTGCTGCGCCACCGCCTGATTCTCAAGCCCGAAGCGGAAGTGGAAGGGCTGAACGCCGATCGCATCCTGTCGAGCATTTTGGAGGCGACGCCTGTCCCGCGATGAGTAGCCTGCTGTTGGAACGCCCGCCCCACCTGCGCGACGCGCCCGACGATTCGGGCGACGGGCGCGAGCGGGCGCCCGTGCTCCTTGTGGTGCGCCCCAGCAGCAGCGGCATGCTACGCCATGTGCAAGGTCTTATCAAGTACCTCCCTGAATTCGGCTACGCGCCCACGCTCACAGGACCCGACTTCATCCGCGACCGCGCGGGCATCCTCGCCGATTCGCGCGCGGTGAGCATCTTGCGCAGCCACGCGGAGGAGTTTCCGTTCGTCCACTGCCACGGCGTGCGGGCAGGCTGGATATGCGCGTGGGCGTTCCGCGACCAGTACCCATGGCTGTGGACGGTTCACCACCTGCTATTAAGCAAAAGCGCACTGGTGCGCGCCCTGTGGCGCTGGATTGCCAAGTTCCCGCGTGTGATTACCGCCGTCTCGGAGCAGGTGAAGGCAGGGCTGGCGCGCGGCGGCGTGCCCGCCGAACGCATCGAGGTGGTTCCTGGCGGCATCGACCTGGAGCGTTTCGAAAAAATCCCCCGACGCGAGGTGATGCGCGAGCAGTTTTTCGTGCCTGCAGAGCGCCCGATTTTGCTGTGCGTCGGGCGGTTCGTGCGCCACAAGGGGTTCGATGTCGCCATTCAGGCGATGGAGCGCATCTGGGAGTGCCTGCCCGACGCCGACTTGTGGTTGGCAGGCGACGGACCCGAAAACACGCGCTTGGTGAAGCTTGCCGTGCGGTGCCGTCGTCCACACCATGTGCGCTTTTTCGGCTATTGGAGCGCGGTCGAGGAGTTGTACGCCGCCGCCGATGTGCTGCTCGCGCCTGCCCGCGACGCAGGGCTGGGGCTATCCACGATGGAGGCAATCGCTTGCGGGCTGCCTGTCGTGGCGACCGACATCCCCGCGATGCGCCGCTTGGTCGAACACGAGCGCACGGGACTATTGGTTCCACCTGAAGACCCCGCCGCGCTGGCAAGCGCCGCGCTCCAATTGCTCAAAGACCGCGCTCTCGCGCAGCGACTGGCGCACAATGCGTTCCAAACCGCCGCGCGGTTCCACATTCGGCACACTGTAGAGCAGACCACGCCCCTCTATCGCAGGCTCCTGTATCGATAACGCTCGGCTACAGCGCACGCTGCGCAATCGTGTTCCCATCGCAACTGAGCAACACCTGCTCGTCGTCGATTACGGTCTCCAAATGCACGGGGCGTCCCCACAGGCGCACCAGATAGCGCATGCAGCGCGTCGTGCGTTGCATATCGAGCGGCTTGCCGTCGTAATGGTGCTTCAGGTACAACTCGCCGCGATGCTCCCAGTCGCCGTCTTCGACCGTAATCACGGGCGCGCCGAAGTTGGTCATGTTGTCTACCAGCGTGTTGCGCACCACGCGCCAGTCGGTCTCGTCTACCACCCACACCAGCTCGCCGTTATGCTCTTCTACGCGGTAGGTGTAGAGGTCTAACTCGCGCACCAGTTTCTCCGTGAGGTACTTATGCAGGAAGGTCTGGTCGCACTCCAGCGTGCGCACCTCAAAGAGTTTCTGCATTCCCTGTCCGACGGGGCGCTCGATTCGGGTGCCCAGCCAGTCGGTCTCTTCCTCGTCGGGGTCAACTTCGCCGTTCCAGCGCCGCTCGATGTCGCGCAGCACTTTGTAGCCGACATAGTAGGGGTTCAGGCTCATGCGCGAGCCGGGCTGAATCACTGCCGAGTGCATCCTGCGGAACTGCACATGCTCGTCGGGGGTGAGGGGTAGGTCTTCGAGGATGCGCTCGTGCCAGAACGAGTTGTGGTGAACCATCCCGTTGGCGACATAGCGATGCGCGTCGGCGACCGTGATATCGTATACATCGGCGCGCCCATGCTCGATTGTGACTACGGGGTCAAACGGCTCCTGCCGACAGAACCAGCGGCGATTTTCGAGATACCGCTGGAGGGCTTCCGACTTCCGTTTGAGACCGAAGCCGACCTTCTCGGCGAAAACGCGCGCGGACGCGCCGCGAATCGCCAGTTGGTAAACACCCTGCTGGGGCGGACTGATGGACGAGAGCACGCCGAAGTTAAGCAGGACTGTTTGCACGGTGCGTATTAGCGACTCCGACGCGCTGGAGAGAATCACGCCCGAATTGCCAGCATAAGCGTCGGCGTCGAAGTAGCCGCGTAGGAACGCCGCGACCACCTCGCGCGGCGATTGCAGCACAATTGGCGGTACAACCTTCTGACGCGCCTTGCGTTCGGGCGACAGTCCAATCGCAATAAACAGTTCCCGAAGGGTGCGCGAGTGGACAGCAATTCGCCAACGCGCGCTGTTGTTCTGCAGGTCATACTTTACGCGCGGGTTGCAGCCCCAGCCGCGCAGAAGACTTGTCAATCGCTCCACGATTTCGGCGTCGCCTGTAGTGAAGCCAACCCCCGACTTCGTGAAGTTTCCGTCGCCAACGAAGTAGCCAAGCAGGTAGGCAAACTCTTCGTCAAGATGTTCAGGGAGATTGAGGGCATCGGCGAGGGTTGCGGAACGGCTGCGTGCGGTTGGCAGCGGCTGATATGACTCTGACCATATCTCTGTACCCACGGCTAACGCAACCTCATCGCCTATGGCAATATCTTGCAGATACACCCAGCGACCGTCACGCAGCAGCACACGATGCTGGTGCGCTCCCTCAATCGTGAAACCGCGCTTCGTCGTGATGCGTATCGTGGGCGTGTCAGGCTGGCAGTGATAATCCAGCACAGCGCAGGACGCCGACGGCTCGCCGACGGCGACCGACACAGGCGACTGACGCTCGGCGTGCAGGGTATCGAAGCGTACAATCCCGCGCGAGGTAATCAATAAAGAGTCGCCTGTCGCACACGCCCAGCCCTCGTTGATAATCTTCGTCTTAATCTGCGGTAAAAAGTAAAGCATCTCCTCGCGAATCATACTGATAATGTCGCGTTGCCAATCTTCCAGTATGCGCGAGTGGTCGCGAATAAACAGCAACAGGTCTTTCTGCGGCTCTTCGGGGATTTTGCGCTTCTTGGGTTCGGGCTTTGGTTTAGGCTGCGCCATGTAGAAGAGGTCTTCGAAGGTGTCGCCGGTGGGCTGGGCGTCTTGCGATTCTTGTTTGCGTGGGGGCGCGCCGTAGGTCGGCAACACAGGGTCGATATGCTCTTCAACCGACAGCACAGCGTCCAGAAACTGTTCCACGACTAATGGTCCGTGAACCATCTCGTAGTGGCGGATGCGCTCGGCGTGCAGGCGGGCGCGCTCAATCATCTTGCGGTCGGTATGCTCGAAGTAGATGTTGTTCTTGAAAAAGTCCGAGTGCCCGTACACATGGGCGATTACCAATTTGTGCGCCACCATGTCGTTCACATCGAGCAGGAACGCTTGGGAGGGATCGCAGTTGAAGACCAGCTCGTAGATTCGGCTGATGCCGTATTCGTACATGGTCTTTTGCACATGGTAGTCGCGCCCGAAGGTCCAGTGCGAGAAGCGTGCGGGCAGCGCGTAGGCGCCCAGCTCGTAAATCACATGCGCGGGCACGACTTCGAAATGCACAGGAAACGGGTCTAAGCCCAGTTCCAGTGCCTTCTCGTAAATCATCTCGATCCAGCGTTCCAGTTCGGCGCGTTCCGCCTGCGTCATAGGCATCCCCACTCATGGATATTAACGCAGATAATTGTCGGCAGGTTCCTGCGGTTTCGTGAGGCGTTAAGAAAACTTCGCCAAGCCTGATGCAGGCTTGGCGAAGGTAAGAGGAATAGATGCGTATTTAGCAGCCTATGTCTTCCGAGTCGGTCACGCCCGTGCCTGGCACGCCGTGCAGGTCGTTGTACGGACCGTTGGGACCGCTGGGCGTGCTCTGGACAGCTTGCAATCCCGCTTCGGTGGCGATTAAGCCCTCGTTCGGCAGCTCGCGCCAGTTGTAGTAGTATCCACCTGCCCCGACGCGCGTCGGTTGTCCGTTATACGCTGTGGCGGGCGTGGGGAACTGGGTGTTGGGCGCGATGTTTTTGATGCCGTTCCAGCGGTACCACTTGGCGTGCCCATCGACGAAGTTAATCACCACGCCCTCTTTGTGGCGCGCGAACGCCAAGAAGTTGAAGTATTCCAGCGGCGCCTGATTCTTTAGGTAGCCGTCGAACAGCATGATGGTGTTGACGGGCGCGTCCACAGCTGCCAGCTTGGTGACTGGGGTACGCTTTTGCACGACGGGGCAGAAGTTCTCGCCGAACAGCCCGAGATTGGGGATGTAGCCGACATAGCGGAAGGTCGCCAGTGCAGGGAAGGGCGAGCCCGCCGCCTGCACGCGCTGCGGCCAGTCAATCCCAGGTCGGTAGCTGGGGCAGACGAAGATGTCCACATTCTTGATGTAGGGCGCCAGCACATCGTAGACCGCCACCAGCACGCGCTGCCCTTGCGGGTTGGTTCCAAAGTACGCGCTCATGGGGAAGGTCTCATCGTAGTCCTGCACATACATCTGCACGCTGGTAGCGATTTGCCTCTGGTTGTTGGTACACTGGGTCTGGCGCGCACTCTCGCGTGCCTGCGCAAACACGGGGAACAGGATTGCTGCCAAGATCGCGATGATTGCAATCACGACCAGCAGCTCGATCAGCGTAAAGCCCTTGCGATTCATGGTTCTGCACATACCTCCTATAGTGATGTTCTCCCTACTCTGCCTGCCCCAAAACGCAGGCTTCTAAATCAGACGAAGGCAGTCCCGCTGGCGCGGGGCTGCCCTCCTGGGAGTTGCCCAATTATACCCCAAATGCCATTTTGTCAAGGGGCTTCGGGCAAAACTGGCAATTTAGCGTGCATCAGAGGATTTCCGACGCCGTGATAATGCTTTGGGCGATCTCTTTCATGGTTTTGTTTTGGTTGCGTGCCATAAAGTGGATGCGTCGGAACGCCTCCGATTCGCTTAAGCCCAGCCGATCCATTAGGATTCCCTTGGCGCGTTCGATAAGTTTGCGCGTCTCGAGCGCTTCTTGCAGTTCGCGCACCTCTTTGTCTTTGGTTTGCATTTCTCGGAAGCGGGTCAAGGCGACATTGATGGCGGGCGCCAGTTCCTGCTTGCGGAACGGTTTGAGCAAGTAGGCATACGCGCCTGCGGCGGTCGCTTGATTGACCAGCTCCTCTTCGGCATAGGCAGTGAGGAACACGATAGCGCATGGGTGTTGCGACACGATTTGCCGCGCCGCCTCGATGCCGTCCATCAGCGGCATCCGAATGTCCATGATAATCACATCAGGTTGCGTTTGGAGCGCGACGCGGACGGCATCCTCCCCTGTTTCTGCCTCCCCGACGACCTCGTAGCCCAGTTGTTCCAGCTGGGTACGCACCATTAGTCGGGTCAGTTCCTCGTCCTCTGCAACCATCACTCGGATTGTGGATTTGTGCGTTTCCATAGTTCCCTCCGTCTCTCGCTTAGCTTCGCTTCGCTCGGGTCGCCATATAGCGGCGTGCCATCTCCAGCTTCCCTGCGGTGGTATAACAAGGGCTGTCGGGCGTGAGGGGGAGTTGTACCCCGTCGCCCGTGAAAGCGGACTGGTAGATAGCAGTAATCAGCTCAAGCGTGCGTCGCCCTTCGGAGGCGGGCACGCGCGGCTCGCGTTTTTCCAACACGCTATACACAAAGTCGTGAATCTCGGCGGTGTGTCCAGGCAGCTCCCGTTCGGGGATGGAGCGGCACGCTTCGCCGATTTGCAGGTGGCGCTCCTCGTGGCGCGAGTGGGGGCGGAACGGGAACATCTGCAGCGAGCCGTGCGCGCCCAGAATCAGCAAGCGGCTGGAGTCGGCTTCCAGCTCCGCACAAGTGGAAGCGCAGAAGCTCGCCTTGAGACCATCCCAGTAGAGCGTCGCGATGCACCAATCCTCCACTTCGATTTGGTGGGTGATGGTGTCGATCTCGGCGTAGACGCGCTGGGGCATGCCCAGCAGGTAAATCATGAGGTCGAGGTGGTGGACGGCTTGATTGATGACCGCGCCGCCGCCTTCGGTCGCCCATTTGCCGCGCCAAGTGTTCTCGTAATACATCGGGCGTCGCCACCAGAGGCAGCTCGCCTCTGCATAGAAGGGCTTGCCGATAAGCCCGCGCTCAAGAATCAGTCGAGCGCGCTGCACATCGCTCTCAAAGCGCAGTTGGAACACCACGCTTAGGTAGCGCTTGGCTTTCTGCGCCGCGCGAATCATCGCGTCGGCTTCCTCCAAACTGATTGCCAGCGGTTTTTCGACCAATACATGTTTGCCTGCCTGCAACGCCGCGATAGCAACGGGCGCATGGAGATGGTGTGGCAGGCAGAGGCTCACGACTTGGATGTCGTCCCGTTTGAGCAGCTCGTCGTCCTCGCTGCTCCAGATGGGGATCTCGTAGCGGCGTGCGAAGGCACGGGCGCGGTCTTCGTCGATATCCACCACGCCTACTAAATGCGCCTTTGCGCCCAACATCTGGTAGGCTTTCGCGTGCGCCGCCGCGATCCCGCCTGCCCCAATAATCCCGACGCCGACAGTCTCCATGCACTTGCTCCTGGTCAAGTCCAGCCCTCTGGGACGCGAACCATGCTATGTATTGTACCCGCTAAGACAACGCGAGTCAACGAGTTGGCAGGAATCTCTTGCTCGCCCGCGAATTGCCTGCTTGATGGCGTTGGTTGAGCTGAAGCAGGTTAGTGTGGTGTACGGCGAGCAGAGCGCGCTGCGGCGCGTGCGTTTGTGTGTGGAGCGCGGCGAGTTCGTGTTTCTGGTCGGCGCGACGGGGGCGGGCAAGTCGACACTGTTCAAGCTTCTCTATGGCGAGGCGCGCCCCACAGAGGGCGAGGTGTGGGTGCTGGGGCAGCCCGTGCATCGGCTCAAGCCGCGCGAGTTGCCGTTTCTGCGCCGACAGATGGGCATCGTGCCGCAGGATTACCCGCTGCTACCTCGCAAAACGGTGTGGGAGAACATCGCCTACGGCTTGCGCGCGATTGGCTACAACGAGAGCGCGGTGCGCCAGCGCGTGGCGCAGGTGCTGGCGCTGGTGGGGTTGAACGAGCAGGCGCGTCAATTGCCTAGCCAACTGTCGGGCGGCGAGGCGCAACGCGCAGCGATTGCCCGCGCCATCGCCAACAACCCCCCCCTGCTAATTGCCGATGAGCCGACCGCCAACCTCGACCCCGACACCTCGTGGGAGATTATCGAGCTGCTGCTGCGCATCAACCTGCGCGGGGCGACAGTGATTGTCTCCACGCATAACCGCATGATTGTTGACCGCGCCTGCCAGCGGGTGGTGGCGATGGATCGCGGGCAAATCCTCAGCGATGTGCCGCGCGGGGGCTACCCCGTGGAGCTTGACCGCCTGTACGCTTCGGTGATGCTATGATCGATCGCGTTCGCTTCGTGCTGCACGAGACTTGGGAGAGCCTGCTGCGCAACGCGACGATGCAGGCGGCGGCGATTAGCACCGCGTGCATCGCGCTGATTCTGCTGGGCGGGGCGGGCATGGCGCTTTATAAGCTGGACGCTGCCGCGCAGGCGCTACCCAGCCACTTCGAGGCGGAGGTGTTCCTCAAGATGAGCGCGACGCGCGCGCAGGCGCTCCAGTTGCAAGCCGATCTGGAGTCGTGGCAAGAGGTCGAGCGCGTGACGCTGACCCCGCGCGAGGTCGCCTGGGAGGAGCAGAAACAGAAGCTCGCGGCGGATGTGAACCTCGCCGATATACCGAACCCGTTGCCCGACAAGCTTACCGTGCGCGTGCGCGACCCTGAGCAGTTGCCTGCCGTCGCCGAGCGCATCCAGCAATCGCCGCTGGTGGACGAGGTGATCGACAGTCGCGCCGAGTTGCAGACGGTGCTGAGCCTCTCGCGCTTGGTGCGCTGGATTGGGCTGGGCGCGGGCGGGCTGCTGCTGCTGGCGGCGCTGATCCTGATTTACAACACGGTGCGCCTGACCATCTTCTCGCGCCAGCGCGAGGTGCGCGTGATGGCGTTGGTCGGCGCGACGCTGCGCTCGATACGGCTGCCGTTCATCTTGGAGGGGATGACGCAGGGGCTGGTGGGCGGCGCATTGGCGGCGACCATTACCTTGCTCGCTGCTGCGTTCCTATCGGAGTATATGACCCAGCAGTGGGCGTTCCTGCGCGATTTGCCGCCTGGGATGCCGCCGCTGGCGGTGCTGGTCGGGCTGCCGACGCTGGGCGCGCTGATGGGCGGGCTGTGCGCGTGGTGGGCGACGCTGCGCTATGTGCGCATCTGAGGGACGACCGTGCGCACCCAACGCGCGTGGCTGGCAGGCGTGATTTTGCTGAGCGGATTGGGCGCGAGTGCGCTGCTGTGCCTGCTGATGGGGGCGGTTCCGCTGAGCCTTGCCGAACTGTGGGACGCGCTGCGCGGGCGCGGCGACGAAACGGCGCGGGTGATTCTCTGGGAGTTGCGCCTGCCGCGCGTGCTGACAGCAATCTTAGTCGGCGGCGTGCTGGGCTGTGTGGGCTGCGCGTTTCAGGGGCTATTGCGCAACTCGCTGGCAGACCCGTACATTGTGGGCGTCTCGTCGGGGGCGGCGGTCGGCGCGGCGGTCGGCGTATTGCTCGGCTGGCACATGCGCGGCTGGGGCTGGGCAATCGCGCTGCTGGCGTTCGGCAGCGGGCTGCTGACGCTGATGCTCGCGCTGGGGCTGAGTCGGCAGTGCGGGCAACTGCGCATTCCCAGTTTCCTGCTGGTGGGCGTGTCGCTCAGCGCGAGTTTGTGGGGCGTAATCACGCTGCTGCTGGTGCTGGCGGGCGAAGATCTCTCGCGCGTGCTGTATTGGCTGCTGGGCGGGCTTCTGAACGCCGACTGGACGCGCTTGGGATGGGCAAGCGCGCCTGCGCTCGTCGGCTGCGGGCTGCTTGTGGGACAGGCGCGCGCGTTGAACCTCTACACGGCGGGCGAGGAGACCGCGCAGCACTTGGGCGCGCAGGTGGAGCGGCTCAAGTGGGCGGTGCTGATGGGCGGCGCGCTGGCGACCGCTGCAACGGTGGCGATTGCGGGCATCATCGGCTTCGTGGGGTGGATGACTCCGCACCTGCTGCGCCGTGTGGTGGGGGGCGACCATCGCGTGCTGATGCCGCTTTCCGCGCTGGGCGGCGCAATCTTGCTGCTGTGGGCGGATACGCTTGCCCGCACGCTGGCGCGCCCTGTGGAGTTGCCCGTCGGCGTGATTACCGCGCTGATTGGCGCGCCGCTCTTTCTGTGGGTGATGCGGGGCGAGGGGCGGAGTCCCTAAGCTCGGTCAGAGCAGATCAAGTGCGCTGCCCTCCCCAGTAGGCACACGGAGAAGGCAGCGCAGGTCAGACGCTTTACTGCGTCAGGGGAACCTCCAAGCTCACAACTTGATCCTGCACGGGCAGGAGTAGCGCTATCCGATTGTCGTCGAGTCGTGGACGGGGACTGCTTTTCGTCTTGATTGTGAGGTACGAAGGTTCCAGGGTCACGCCAATCGCGGGCGCTCCGTCAACGGCATAACTGTTGTCTTGAGCAGAGATGAGCTTAATCGGAAAGATTCTGGTAGGCAAGTCGTCGCCGTTGCGCTCTTTCCAGATGTAGCAGTAGCCGAGAGGGCGTGACGAGTCGTTCAGTTGCATTTCGGACGCCATGCCCGACAGTTGGCACACTGACAGCACATCGTCGCGACTAATCGCTACGACGCCACGAAAACTACTCCCGCTTCGGCTTTGCATCGCGCCCCTAACAGAGCTCATCAGCTGCTCACACGCGCTGTCCAGCTGGTCTTCCCAACCACCAGAGGTGGCGCGGTAAGGAATAGGGTTAAAGACTGAATCCCTGACAGTACACGCCACGATAGCCACACGAAACTTACCAATACGCCTGTCAACGCACACAGTTCCGTTTGGATACCACACGGTGGTCATCGTGTTCGACACTGGCTGACCTGTCTTCACTTCGACGTCGAGAGTCATGGTTTCTCCTGCGAGGTTGCGTACTTCGGCGACCCAAAGGTTATTGACTTGACGAATCCTGACTATGAGGAAGTTGCGGTAGCCATCATCCGTCCTCACATAGCAAAACATTACATCCGCGCCCGCGCGGAGGTCGTCAAGGGTCAGGTCCTGCGCGTCGGCAATAGCGGCGTTAATCATCACACTCATCCTGCCGTCGGAGCCGTTGGTGAAAACGCCACAGGCAAAGTTTTCTGGACTCACCTGAACTCCCATCTCCTGTGCAGCGTTGCGTAAGATTGTCTGCACCCGTGTACGGAAGTTCGTATTGGACGCGACGATTTGCTGTTCAGCGGTCTGCGGGTTCGTGCTGCTACCACCGCCACAACCAGCAAGCAGCGCAATAACGCTGCAGCTAATGAGCCATCTGCAGAGTCTCTTACAATCTCGCATGGTCTAAAGTCCTCCAGAAAAGGATTATGGCGAGGCAGGCACTTTTCTGGAGTCCTAGTTGAAGGTAAACAAACTCTTTTATGGGACTGCCTTCGCTCTTTTCGCCGACTCTGTCTGAGAGGATAGCTTAGGTACACTATTGGGCATGGAACCGAAGTGGGTCTCCGTGAAGCAGGCGTATGAGCAACCGATTGGGAGCCTGCTGAAAGTGCGCGGCTGGGTGCGCTCCCGACGCGATTCGAAGGGGATTTCGTTTATTGAACTCAACGATCTACGCCGACTCGTGGGGGGCGACCACCGCGTGCTGATGCCCCTCTCCGCGCTGGGCGGCGCAATCCTGCTGCTGTGGGCGGACACGCTCGCCCGCACGCTGGCGCGACCCGTGGAGCTGCCCGTCGGCGTGATTACCGCGCTGATTGGCGCGCCGCTGTTTCTGTGGGTGATGCGCAGCGAGGCGCGTGGTCCTTAGGTGGATACCAACGGTTTCCTAAAGTTCTTCCCACTCCTCCCGCGTAATCCCCGCTTGTCGAAGAATTCGAGCCAGCAGGTCGCGACTGATCTCGCCTTCGTGAGGGTTCGGCAGCACTAACCTGACTTCTCCCCTGACCATATACTGATGCCTACCACCAGCATAGGGACCCTCGAAACCCAACTCCCTCAGACAGCGAATCAAGTCCGACCGCTTGATCGGACCGAACTTCGGCATTAGACTGCCTCCTTTGCGACGGTCAACGAGATCCCGTCCACCACAGGCAGCGTATGTCCCAGCTGCAACCCCAGAATGATCCAGCCTTCCAGAACTTCTTGAAGCGTCTCGCGACACTCCTCCAGAGTTGGCGCGTTGGCGTAGACACCTTGAAAGCCGGGAATTTCCCCGTAATAAGTGCCGTCTGGCAGAATCTCGTAGGTTGCCCGACGCATGGCTGCCCGAATGTAGTTGGTTAGCAACATTTGTTCATCACCCTCAGCACGGTATGACACAGGCGTGAGCTTCGCAGGATGGGAACGCGACTCACACCGCGCCGCTCGAATTATATCCTATACGGGGTGTGAAGGGGCAGTGGAAAGCTTTTCCACCATCTGCCCTGCAGTCGTAGAAGCCGAAGCATGTCAGGGGAAGCTCCGCCACACGACTCAGGTACAATACCTGCTATGGAACCGAAGTGGGTCTCCGTGAAGCAGGCGTATGAGCAACCGATTGGGAGCCTGCTGAAAGTGCGCGGCTGGGTGCGCTCCCGCCGCGATTCGAAGGGAATTTCGTTTATTGAACTCAACGACGGCTCGCGCTTCAAGAGCCTGCAGATTGTGGCGGAGGCGGGCGTTGTCCCCGAAGAGACGCTACGCCACATCACCACAGGCGCGTGCATCGAGGCGGTCGGCATCCTCACCGAATCGCCCGCGCCCAAGCAGCCTGTGGAGTTGCGCCTCCAGTCCGTGCATATTTACGGAACCGCCGACCCCGAAACCTACCCGATGCAGAAAAAGGGGCACTCGTTCGAGTACCTGCGCGAGATTGCCCACCTGCGCGTGCGGGGCAACACCTTCGGCGCGGTGTTCCGCGTGCGTCATGCGCTCGCCTACGCGATTCATAAGTTCTTCCAAGAGCGCGACTTCCTGTATGTGCATAGCCCGATTATCACCACTTCCGACTGTGAGGGTGCAGGCGCGATGTTCCGCGTCACCACGCTCGACTTGGAGAACCTCCCGCGCACACCCGATGGTCGGGTGGACTTCTCGCAGGACTTTTTCGGCAAGCCCGCGTATTTGACCGTCAGCGGGCAACTGGAGGCGGAGATTTTCGCGCTCGCGTTCGGCAAGGTCTACACCTTCGGACCGACCTTCCGCGCCGAGAACAGCAACACCCCGCGCCACCTCGCCGAGTTCTGGATGATCGAACCCGAAATGGCGTTCTACGAACTGAACGACAACGCCGACCTCGCCGAAGAGTTCCTCAAATACATCATCGGCTATGTGTTAGACCACTGCGGCGAGGACTTGGAGTTTTTCCACCAGCGCATCGACAACACCGTGCTGGAGACGCTGCAGCATGTCGCCGAATCGCCCTTTGAGCGCATCACCTACACGGAGGCGATTCGCATCCTACAGGGCGCGTCGCGCAACTGGGAGTTCCCGCCCGTGTGGGGCAACGACCTGCAAACCGAGCATGAGCGATACCTCACCGAGGAGTATTTTAAGAAGCCTGTGATTGTGACGGATTACCCGCGTGAGATTAAGGCGTTCTACATGCGCCTGAACGACGACGAGCGCACGGTGCGGGCGATGGATGTGCTGGTGCCGCGCGTGGGCGAGATTATCGGCGGCAGCCAGCGCGAGGAGCGCTATGAGGTGCTGCTGCAACGCATCCGTGAAATGGGGCTGAACGAGCAGGACTACTGGTGGTACTTAGACCTGCGTCGCTACGGCAGCGCGCCCCATTCGGGCTTCGGGCTGGGCTTCGAGCGGATGCTGATGTATATCACAGGCATGAAAAACATTCGGGATGTAATCCCGTTCCCACGCACGCCTGGAAACGCGGAGTTTTAGTGGGCGTCTAAAGTAGTAGTTTTGCCCCCCTCCTTAAGGTTCCCCCCGCTACGCGAGGGGAACCGATGGAAGGGCTTGCGGGTTCTCCTGAAGCGCGAGGGAGAGCGAGAGCCTGCTTGGTTCCCCCTGCCCGCAGGGGGAACCTTAAGGAGGGGGGTTAAATTTTTCTTAGGAGCATGTAAACGATGAGCAAGCGGACGGTACGATGGGCGGTAGGACTGCTGAGCGTGTTGTTCGCGCTAAGCCTGTTGGCGTGTTCAGGTGGCGGAGGCGGCGGTGGCACGACCACTTTCTCGCTCGCCGTGACGGGTAACCCAACGAGCGCACGCGTGTTCCTCAACGGACAACTGGTGGAAAATCCCCAGCGAATTGTGTTGCCGCCTGGCACGCACCGCATCCGTGTAGAGACCACCCTCAGCAACGGGCAGGTGGTCGCCCAAGAGTTCACGATAGTGGCGGGGTCAGTCGGCTCGATTCAGTACGACCTCAGTCGCTACCAGATTGAGACGAACCCTGCAACCATCGAAGTGTGGGTAGACGAACAGATTCAGGTCGCGGCGACCCTGCGAGACATGCGGACAAGCAGCGTCGTGAGCGCGGACTTCGTCTTTTCAGTGCGCGATACGAACTTGGCACGCGTGGAGAAACTGAGCACCAATGCCGTGCGAGTCACGGGACTCCGTCGTGGCGCGACCCGATTGGTAATTACCGACACGCGCACAGGCGTCACTTTCGAGGTGCCCATCTCCGTGCTGGACTTTCCCCCACCGCCGCCTTAACTGTTGGCTACTCTGGCGGGCGTTTACAGGCGCGCAGGTAGCTGCTGGGGGGCGTCTCTCGCTGCAGATGGCTGAGGATGAACTGTGCTGCTGCCGCCACGCCCGCGAGATCCACACCCGTCTCGATGCCCATTCCGTGCAGCATGTAGAGCAGGTCTTCCGTTGCGAGGTTGCCTGACGCGCCTGGCGCGAATGGACAGCCGCCCAGCCCCCCCGCGCTCGAATCGAAGATAAACACACCCTGCTGCAGCGCGGTCAGCACATTCGCCAGCGCCGTGCCGTAGGTGTTGTGGAAGTGGTAGGCGAAGCGTTCCAGCGGTAGGATGGGCAGTAAGGCTTCCGTCAGGCGCGCGACCTGCGTCGGTACTGCCGCGCCGATCGTATCGCCCACACTTACCTCGTCCACGCCCATCGCAAGCAAGCGTTCTACGATGGGCACTACCGATTCAGGGGCAATCGCGCCTTCGTAGGGGCACAGGAATGCGGTGGACACATAGCCGCGCACCCAGCAGCCCACCGCTTTTGCCTCATGCACAACCTGCTCGAACTCCGCCAGCGACTGCTCGATGCTGCGGTTCAGGTTGCGCTGGCAGAAGGTTTCCGACGCGGCGGTGAACACGGCGATCTCGCGCGCGCCTGCCGACAGGGCGCGCTCCAGCCCCTTGAGGTTGGGAACCAGCACGGGGTAGCGCACGCCGTCGCGCCGTCGCAGCGTGCGCATGACCTGCTCGGCGTCAGCGAGTTGGGGCACCCACTTCGGGCTGACGAACGCAGTCGCCTCCACCACGGGCAGCCCCGCGTCCGCCAGCATCTCGAGAAAGCGCACCTTGACCTCCGTCGGCACAGTGGTCGGCTCGTTCTGCAAGCCGTCCCGCGCGCCCACTTCTACAATCCGCACAAACCGCGGCAGGCTCTGAAACATTTTCAGGCTCCGAATCGTAGAATAAATTACCTGAAGAGGACAGCCGATGAAGACGCCTGAACTGCTTTCGGAGATTGAGGCAGCTATCCAGCGGCTCTCGCCAGAAGACTTACGGGCGTTTCGCCGCTGGTTCGCCGAGTACGACGCGCAGTTGTGGGATTCTGAATTCGAGAGGGATGTCGCCGAGGGAAGGCTCGACGCCCTTGCAGAAGAGGCGATTCGGGATTATTACGAGGGACGCTGTACGGACTTGTGAATGTGAAACACAAAGCTACGCCGCGCTTTTGGGAGCATTATCGGCGATTGCCTGAAGAGGTACAAAAGCAGGCAGATAAGTGTTATGAACTCTTGAAAAAGAATCCGTTGCACCCGTCGTTGCACTTGAAAAAAGTCGGACGGTTCTGGTCTGTACGAATAGGACGGTCTTACAGGGCGTTAGCCGTCGAGCAAGACGAAAACTTACTTTGGTTTTGGATAGGAACACATTCCGAATACGATCAGATGTTGGGGCGTGAGTGAAAAAAATGCCGGGGCTTTTCAGCCCCGGCTATTGGGGGGTGAGTGGTCTGTGTGTCAGTAGGGGGATGGTGAAGTCTTTTTGCCGTTCTTCTCTTCGGGCACTTCCGCCACCAGCGCTTCGGTCGTAAGGAGCATAGAGGCGATGGAGGCAGCGTTCTCCAGCGCGGTGCGAGTGACCTTAGCAGGATCGACGATGCCCGCCTCAATCATGTTCACGAACGCGCCTGTGGCGGCGTTGTAGCCGTGCCCTTGCGGCAGTTCTTTGACCTTCTCGACGATGACGGAGCCTTCCGCGCCTGCGTTATTAGCAATCTGGCGCAGCGGCTCTTCGAGGGCGCGGCGGACAATATGCACGCCGATTCTCTCGTCGCCGTCTACCTGCAGCGCGTCCAGCGCTTTGATGGCGTTCACGAGCGTGACGCCGCCGCCAGGCACGATGCCCTCTTCAACGGCGGCTTTGGTGGCGTTGATGGCGTCTTCGAAGCGCGACTTTTTCTCCTTCAGTTCGGTCTCGGTCGCCGCGCCGACTTTGATGACTGCCACGCCACCCGCCAGCTTCGCCAGACGCTCCTGCAGCTTCTCGCGGTCGTAGTCCGACTCAGTGGTTTCAATTTGCTTGCGGATTTGCTGAATGCGCCCCTGAATCGCTTCGGGCTTGCCCTTGCCGCCGATGATAGTCGTATGCTCTTTCTCGATGACTACCTTCTCGGCGCGCCCCAGCTGATCCAGTTTCACATTCTCCAGCTTGATGCCGAGATCCTCGGTGAGGAAGGTTCCGCCCGTGAGGATGGCGATGTCTTCCATCATCGCCTTGCGTCGTTCGCCGAAGCCAGGCGCTTTCACGGCGGCGCACTGGAAGACACCGCGCAGTTTATTGACCACCAGCGTCGCCAGCGCTTCGCCTTCCATGTCCTCGGCGATAATCAGTAGCGGCTTGCCTGCGCGCACGACCTGCTCCAGCACAGGAATCAGGTCTTGCGCCGCGCTGATTTTCTTCTCGTAGAGCAGGATGTACGGCTCCTCCAGCACGGCTTCCATCCGCTCAGGGTCGGTGATGAAGTAGGGCGAGATGTAGCCGCGGTCGAAGCGCATGCCTTCCACGACCTCCAGCGTGGTCTCCGTGCCTTTGGATTCCTCGACGGTAATCACGCCGTCTTTGGTGACCTTCTCGATGGCGTCGGCGACCACCTTGCCGATGGCGGGGTCGTTCGCGGAGATGGTCGCCACCTGCTCGATGGCGGCGCGACCCTCGACGGGAGTGGCGGTCTCTTGGATGAACTTCACGGCAGCCTCGACGGCTCTATCGATGCCGCGCTTGACATACATCGGGTTCGCGCCTGCGGCGACCGCCTTGAGACCCTCCTTGAAGATGGCTTGCGCCAGCACGGTCGCGGTGGTCGTGCCGTCGCCCGCCACATCGTTCGTCTTGGACGCCACCTCGCGCACGAGTTGCGCGCCCATGTTCTCGAAACGGTCTTCCAACTCTATTTCCTTCGCAATCGTCACGCCGTCGTTGATGACGGTTGGCGAGCCGAACTTCTTCTCTAAAACGACATTCCTGCCTCGCGGTCCGAGAGTGACCTTAACTGCATTTGCAATTGTATCGACGCCGCGCTCCAGCGCATGGCGCGCCGCTTCCGTGTATAAAATCTCCTTCGCTGCCATCGCTTCAATTCCCTCCTATGATAGGGTTATTTCTCCAGTACGGCTAAAATGTCGTCTTCGCGGAGGATGATATATTCCTCGCCGCCTATCTTAACTTCCGTACCGCCGTATTTTGAGAATAGCACTGTGTCGCCGACTTTCACTGCCAGCGGGACAACTGTGCCATCGTCCATGATACGCCCTGTGCCTACAGCCATGACCTCGCCTTCCTGCGGGCGCTCCTTCGCCGTATCGGGCAAAATGATTCCGCTTTTGGTCATCTCTTCCGCCGATTTGGGGCGGACTACCACTCGATCGCCGATGGGTTTCAACATCGCCACAACACCTCCTTCTCCGATACTGGCTGAGTATATGCCTGCCATAAATTTAGCACTCGCGGCTTGCGAGTGCTGAACGCGCCTATATATTACCCTATGGAAGTCGGGCTTGTCAAGGGGTGGAGAGTGTGTTCGAAAAATCAGGGCGCGGAAATTGCGTACCACTCGCGCTCCTCTTCGATCATCGCGTCCCAGTTTAGTCCACGCTCTGCGTACAGGTGGCGCATCTGCTGTTCCCCATCCGCCAAAACGCGCTGCCACCAGACATCGCGTGCCGCGCGCAACATCTGCAGCACAGCCCGCTGTCGCTCTGGGGGCAGATAATCAGCTCCACAACCTGCTCATCCGACAACTCCATCTTTGGCATACGGTACTGCCGTTGGTGATTGTACCCACACAGGCGCGTGGGGGTAGATTCGGTGTCGCTCCACACGCAGGCGCAGGGTACACTCTCTATGGAGGCGACGCGCGTGCCAAAAGTTCACTGGGCAGAGCGCATCGCGGTTGACCCCGAGATTCATCACGGGGCGCCGTGCATTCGTGGCACACGTCTCATAAACTTGCAACCAACCCCATAAAGTCGGCAGCGCTTACGATAGCAATCCCTTGATAGCTGCCCAGCGGCAGCAGATGGCGGCGGTCGCCTGTCACGATATGACTGGCGCCGCCAACAACCGCGCACTCCAGTACCTTATGATCCTCATGATCCTCTAGATCCGAAACGACGCCAGTGAGAGTGTTAGCGATTTGAACCACACGCGAGAAGAGAAGAATCTCGTTGACAGCCTCAACAATATCGTCCTCTGGCATATTGCGCTTCAAACGGAGTACCGCCTCCAGCTCCGCCAGAATCTCTTGACAGGTGACGGACTCCACAATACCTTCGCGTGCTGCCATCAGGCACTGATGAGCTTTCCCTCGCCAGCCCAAGCCAGAAAACAGAATGTTGGTATCGAACACCACTACGGGTCGCATGCGCGGTACTCGTGAATGAGGTCATCAACGAGCGATTCGCGCTCCTCTTCGGTCATCGCGTCCCAGTTTAGTCCGCGCTCTGCGCACAGGCAGCGCATCTGCTGTTCCCCCTCCGCCAAAACGCGCTGCCACCAGGCATCGCGCGCCGCGCGCAACATCTGCAGCACAGCCCGCCGTCGCTCTGGGGGCAACTGTAGAATCAGCTCCACAATCTGTTCGTCCGACAACTCCATCTTTGGCATACGATACCACCGTTGGTGATTGTACCCCACAGGCGCGTGGGGGTAGATTCGGTGTCGCTCTACACGCAGGCGCAGGGTACACTCTCTGCAGGGGCGATGAGCATGCAGAAGGTTCACTGGGCAGAGCGCATCGCGGTTGACCCCGAGATTCATCACGGGGAGCCGTGCATCCGTGGCACACGCATACCCGTTGCGGTTGTGCTGGGCAGCTTAGCCGAAGGCTTGACGCCCGAAGCCATCCTGCACGAGTACCCCGCCCTCACTGCCGAAGATATTCAAGCGTGCTTGGCGTATGCAGCGGAGGTCAATCCGCCGTTTCCATAGCAGGAATCTTGCGCTCCCTGCGCGTATCTATACAGCGTAGGGGGACAACGATGCCCATCTGCATTCTGGAGCGCATCTACCGACAGTGCTTGCATCTGGGGCTGAACTCAGACGACGCGCGCGACTGCGTCGCAGAGGTCTGCCTGCGCTATCACAAGCGCACAGGCACTTTCCCGCACGACGAGGAGACGCACGATCTGCGCCTACTGCGATTGCTGACGCTGAATGTCGTGCGCGAACACCAACGCACGCAGCAACGACGCCTGCGACTGGAGCAGGACTACCTCGCCCAGCAACGGCAACAGCACGCCAGCGCGCCCACGCCGATGGCGCAGGCGATTGCCCGCGTGGACTGCGAGCGGTTTCGCGCCCAGTTGCCTGACTACCTGCGCCGCACGCTGGAGCGGATAGAGGCGGGCGATACGCCGAAAGCGATTGCCGCGCAGTTGGGCGTCGCCGTCGGCACGGTCTACAGCTACCAGCACGAGTTGCGGGAGCGGTTTGTGGCATTTTTCGGGTATGACCCCAGAAAATCGGGGGTTCGTGTCGTTATAGTGGTTGCTCCGAAGCGAGCAGCTCAGACGACACACAGGAGGTTCAGAATGATGCGACGGCAGAAGGTACTTGGTGTAGTGGCGTTGTCGTTAGCGGTAGCGAACCTGATTGCGCTGCCCGACACCCTGAATGCAGTAGCCGCCTTACGCGGGGGGGGGCAGCGATGGCTCCCGCGATGAGTAGCGGCGGCTGTGGGTGTACGCGAGAACTACAAAACGGCGTCGGTACAAGTGATAGACGAGTGGAAAATCCCACCCCTCAACTGCGAGCGATTCCATGCCCTGTTGGAGATCCAAAGTGTTCCAAACGCGAAAGCTACGGTATAATAAGATCGTGGAGGGGCAACCATGGTGACAGAACTGGAAGAGAGGGTAGAGTTTGCGGAAAATCCAGAACCGCGCTGCGCATGTGTGCTGCTGCTGGATACCTCTGGATCGATGGCGGGCGAAAAAATCGACGCACTGAACGAGGGGATTCGCACTTTCAAGGAGGAACTGCAAGGCGACCCGCTGGCTTCCCGCCGTGTGGAAGTTGCCATCGTCACTTTCGATAGCCAAGTGCAGGTCGTGCAGGACTTCGTGACCGTGGATGCCTTCGAGCCACCCCTGCTGCATGCGAGTGGTCAGACTGCGATGGGCACAGGTATCCTGCGCGCCCTGGAGTTGGTGCGCGAGCGCAAGGCGGTCTACAAGCGCAACGGCATCGCCTACTACCGCCCGTGGATTTTTATGATTACCGATGGCGAGCCGACCGAGCTAGACCACATCGTGCAGCACGCTGCCCAGCAGGTACGCCGTGAAGAGGAAAACAGGGGCGTCGCCTTCTTCGCTGTCGGCGTCGATAAGGCGAATATGGCGACGCTGGCGGAGATTTCGGTGCGCCAGCCCCTCAAGCTGCGTGGTCTGGCGTTCCGCGAGCTGTTCGTGTGGCTCTCCGCCAGTATGCAGCGCGTGTCAGGCTCCAAGCCGGGCGACCAAGTGCCGTTGCCCCCTACGGGCTGGAGCGAAATCTGAGTGAGGCGTCGCGGATGGAGCGCGTGGAGTGGCGTGTGCTTGCCGCCTCGGTGCAGGGGAGCATGCACGAGCGTCTGGAGCTGCCTTGCCAAGACGCCTTTGCCGATGCGACGACGCCATCGGGCGCGCTGATTGTCGCCGTGGCGGACGGCGCAGGTTCAGCCCGCTATGCCCAACAAGGCGCCCAGTGCGCCGTGCAGGCGATGGTGGAATTCCTGCGCAACCTGCCGAGCGACCCCCTGACAAATGGCGGGCTGGACGAGTGGCGCGCGCTTGCCACGCAAGCCATCGAGTCGGTGCAGCGCGCCCTCGCAGAGCAAGCGGCACAGCACGAGGCGACCGTCTCCGACTTCGCCACCACCCTGATTGGCGTCGTGGCGACGCCCCATGCGGTCGCCTCCGTGCAGATTGGCGACGGTGCGGTCGTCCTTGAAGATGCTCAGGGGCAGCTCCACCTGCTCACCCACACCCGCGTCGGCGAGTATCTCAACGAGACGGTTTTCCTCACCAGCGAGGGGGCACTGTCGCACGCCCGATTCGAACGCTGGGAAGGGGCAGCGGCGCACTTGGCGATTTTCACGGACGGGCTGGAGCTGCTCGCGCTCCAGCTGCCCGACGCCACGCCCTACCCGCCCTTTTTCCAGCCCCTGTTCCGATTCGTGGACTCGCCCGAAGCAAGCGCAGCGCAACTGGAAGCCTTTTTGCGTTCGGAGCGCGTGCGCGCCCGAACAGACGACGACCTGACCCTCGTGCTAATCGGCAGGAAAGGTGAGACGCCGTGCGAGTGAGAACCGAGCGTACAGGTAGAATTTTCGATCTGCACGAGCCGTTTCGCAGTGGCGGGGAAGGCGCGATTTACGAAGTGCCGCACTACCCGGACCTGGTGGCGAAAGTGTACCATGCCCAAAGACGCACCCCCGAACGCATCGCGAAACTCCAGATTATGGTCGCCCACCCGCCCGTCAACCCCACCGAACACCTGAACCACCCCTCCATCGCTTGGCCGACCGAGCTACTGCGCGATACCGCGACCAATCAACTTGTTGGCTTCGTGATGCCGCGCGTGCGGCAGATGCTACCGCTCAGTGAGGTGTATAATCCGCGTGCGCGCCGTCGACAGCTGCCCCTGTTTAACTACCGCTACTTGGTGCGCACAGCGCGCAACCTCTGCGCGGCGGTTCAGGCGGTTCACCAAGCGGGCTATGTGATTGGCGACCTGAACGAGTCGAATGTGTTGGTGTCCGACCAGGCGTTGGTGACCTTGGTGGATGCCGACTCGTTTCAGGTGCGCGATCCCGAGACGGGCGTGGTGTATCGCAGTTTGGTGGGCAAGCCCGAATACACGCCGCCTGAGCTGCAAGGTTGCTCCTTTGCCGATGTGGATCGCCAGCCTGAGCATGACGCTTTTGCGCTGGCGGTGCTGATTTTCAGGTTGCTGATGGAGGGGTTCCATCCGTTTGACGGGGTGTATCGTGGTCGTGGCGAGCCGCCGGAGCTGGGCGCGCGTATTCGGAATGGCTACTTTCCGTATGCTCGCGGTCGCACGGGGATTGAGCCGTCGCCGCTTGCACCCCCGTTTGAGATGCTTCATTCCGACCTTCAGGCGTTGTTTGTGCGTTGTTTTGCGGAGGGGCATCGCAATCGGAGCGTTCGCCCGCGGGTGGAGGATTGGCTGGAGGCGTTGGAGGGTGCGGAGGATGCCCTGCAACAGTGTGGTCAGAATGAGCAACATTACTACTGGGGTCATCTTGCGGGTTGTCCGTGGTGTGCGCGTCAGCAAGCGCTGGGTGGGCGAGACCCGTTTCCGTCGCGGGCGTCGGTGTCGTCAGGTCAGCACTTGGGTGTTTCTGGGCGTCAGCAGCCTCTCCCGTCTGCTTCCGCCACGACACCCGCGCCTACTCCTGTCCATTTGGGGCGCGTGGCGGATGGTTTGGAAGTGCGCACGCTCACGGGGCACACAGATTTGGTCAACAGCGTGTCGTTTTCGCCGGATGGGAGCTTGCTGGCGTCGGGGAGTG
>NZ_JANSHP010000096.1:0-43441 GCF_047502605.1 Synechococcus sp. RC10A2 | reverse complement strand
ACAGAGCGGGGCTTCCAGGACTACGTCCCGCTAGCGCGAACGGCGGATTAGCTAACCAAACTTGCTCACTTGAACCTTGACAAACAAAGCCGGGATAGCCTCAAAAAGGCTACAGTAAAGCTACGGAGGCGGAAGCGCCGCCTGAAGGTTTCTGCGGGATTCTGGGCAAAATGCTCTTATGAGATCCGTGGAATTGTCCTGGGTTGGGATTTGACGCACGGGGAGAGAGGGGTATGGGCAAAGTCATCGGGATTGACCTGGGAACCACCAACAGTTGCGTGGCGGTTTTGGAAGGGGGCAAGCCCGTGGTGATCACCAACGCCGAAGGAGGGCGCACCACCCCCAGCATCGTCGGCTTTGCCAAGAACAACGTCCGCCTGGTGGGCCAACTGGCCAAGCGTCAGGCGGTTACCAACGCCGAAAACACCATCTTCAGCATCAAACGCTTCATTGGCCGCACCTTCGCCGAAACTGAAGAAGAGCGCAAGCGAGTCCCCTACAAGGTGATCCCTGGCCGGGACAACATGGTGGAGGTGGTGGTGCAGGATCGCGCCTACACGCCCCAGGAGATCTCCGCAATGATCCTGCAAAAGCTGAAGGCCGACGCGGAGGCTTATCTGGGGGAGCCGGTGACTCAGGCGGTGATCACCGTCCCCGCCTACTTTACCGATGCCCAGCGCCAGGCCACCAAAGACGCGGGCACCATTGCCGGACTGGAGGTGTTGCGCATCATCAACGAACCGACGGCAGCCGCCCTGGCCTACGGGCTGGACAAACAAGATCAAGATCTGCGCATCTTGGTTTTCGACCTGGGTGGCGGCACCTTCGACGTCTCGGTGCTGCAACTGGGCAGCGGCGTGTTCGAGGTACAAGCCACCGCCGGCAACAACCACCTGGGCGGGGATGACTTTGACCAGAGAATTGTCGATTGGCTCAACCGCCAGTTTTTGGAGACGGAAGGGATCGACCTCTCCCGGGATCGCATGGCCTTGCAGCGGATGCGGGAGGCGGCGGAGAAGGCCAAAATCGAGCTGTCCAGCACCCAGGTTACGCTCATCAACCTGCCCTTTATCACCGCCGACGACTCCGGGCCCAAACACCTGGAAGTGGAGCTGACCCGCGCCAAGTTCGAGGAGTTGGTGCAGGATCTGGTGGAGGCTACTGTTGAGCCCACCGAGCAAGCTTTGCGGGATGCCGGCCTCTCCCCTGAGGATATCGACCGCGTGCTGCTGGTGGGTGGCTCTACTCGCATTCCCGCTGTTCAGGAGAAGATTCGGCAAATCTTCAAAAAAAACCCGGATCGCTCCGTCAACCCCGACGAGGCAGTAGCCCTTGGCGCAGCCATCCAGGCAGGGGTGGTAGGCGGAGAAGTGAAAGACCTGCTGCTGTTGGATGTGATTCCCCTCTCCATTGGCGTGGAGACCTTGGGCGGGGTATTCACCCGCATCATCGAGCGCAACACCACCATTCCCACCAGCAAAACCCAAATTTTCTCCACCGCCACCGACGGCCAGACAATGGTGGAAATCCACGTCTTGCAGGGAGAGCGGGCTATGGCCAAGGACAACAAGACCTTGGGCCGCTTTCAACTAACCGGGATCCCGCCAGCTCCCCGCGGGGTGCCCCAGATCGAAGTCTCCTTTGATATCGATGCCAACGGCATTTTGAAAGTCTCCGCCCGCGAGAAGGGGACGGGGATCGAGCAGAGCATCAAGATCACCAACCACGGCGGCTTGAGCAGCAGCGAGATCGAGCGGATGCGTCGGGAAGCCGAGGCCTACGCCGAAGAAGATCGGCGCCGGCGGCAGTTGGTGGAAGCCCGCAACCAAGCGGACAGCCTGCTCTACAACTACGAGAAGACCCTGCAGGAGCACGGCAGTCGCCTTAGCGAGATCTGCCTCCAGAGGGGGGCCCAGGCGGCGGGCACATTGAGGGCGCTGCTGGCAAATGATAACGTAGACTTAGCAACTTTACGGAATGCAATGGAAGAGCTGCGGGCTGTGCTCCTAGAGATGGGGAGTGAGATCTATGGCACTCGCTGAGGATACTCGGCGAAGGCTTTTGCTCAGCTCTGGGGCATGGCAGAGGGGCATTGCCTGGGCCATCCGGCAAGCTGTGTTTCCGGCGTCATTCGATCCTTGTTCTCTGAAGCGCTTCTATGGCTCGTGACTACTACGAAATCTTGGGGGTTAGCCGTGATAGCTCCAAGGAAGAGATTAAGCGCGCCTATCGTCGGCTGGCCCGCAAGTATCACCCTGACGTCAACAAAGAGCCAGGGGCTGAGGATCGCTTCAAGGAAATCAACCGCGCCTATGAGGTGCTCTCGGACGACGAGCTGAGGGCTCGCTACGACCGCTTTGGGGAAGCTGGGCTGAGCGGTGCGGCGGCTGCCGCCAGCGGGTTCCAGGATTTCGCCGGAATCGGTGGCTTCGCCGACCTTTTCGAGAGCTTCTTCACCAACTTTGCGGGAGGGGGAGTTGGCTACAGCCGCAGCCGCCAAGGGCCGGTACGCGGGGATGACCTGCGCTTTGACCTGAAATTGGAGTTTCTCGAGGCCATCTTCGGCGGCGAAAAGCAAATTCGCATCAGCCACTTGGAGGTCTGCCCGGTCTGTGGGGGCAGCGGGGCCAAGCCCGGCACAGATGTGAAAGTCTGCCCCACCTGTGGCGGCGCTGGTCAGGTGCGGCGGGCCACCCGCACCCCCTTTGGCAACTTTACCCAGGTCTCGATCTGCCCCACCTGCGGCGGTGCCGGCCGGGTGCTGGAAGAGCCCTGCTATAACTGCAATGGCGAGGGCCTCGCCCAGACCACCAAGAAGCTGCGCATCAACATCCCTGCCGGCGTGGACAGCGGCACCCGTCTGCGGGTTTCTGGCGAGGGGGATGCCGGTCGGCGCGGTGGCCCACCTGGGGATCTCTACGTTTACCTCTTCGTCGAGCCGGATCCCGACTTCCAGCGGGATGGTCTCACCATCTTCTCGCAGGTGCGGGTAAGCTATCTGCAGGCCATTTTGGGGGCTAAAGTCTTGGTGCCCACGGTGGACTCGAAGGCGGGCCTGGAGGAAGAGGCGGAGCTGACCATTCCGGCGGGTTCCCAGCCGGGTACGGTGCTAACTCTGGAGGGCAAGGGGGTACCTCGCCTTGGCAATCCGATGTTGCGGGGCGACCACAAAATCACCCTGGTAGTGGAGATTCCCACCCGCATCAGCTCGGAAGAGCGGGAACTGCTTATGCGCCTGGCCGAGTTGCATGGGGAACGCATCAACAAGCGGGACGGTTTCTTGGGCGGGCTGTTGCGGGGGCTGGCCCAAATGCCCGGCAACCGAGAGCGAGAAGAAGAATGACGGCAGAGGCAATTCCCCCCCACGAGGTGAAGCTGGTTCTGGATCAACGCGGGATCCCCTGCCCGCTCAACTACGTGCGCGCCAAGTTGCGCCTAGAACGCATGGCGCCGGGGGAGGTGCTGGAGCTGTGGCTGGATGCAGGAGAGCCTCTGGAGCAGGTGCCCAAGAGCCTGACGATGGCGGGGCATTACATTGAAGGGCAACAAGCGGCGCCCGAGGGACACCACATCCTCTGGGTACGCCGTGGGAATTTGGCATGAGCCACCGGAGCGCCGTCCAAGAGGAGGGGCAGGGATCCACTTGCACTGGCTGGGTGCGCGCCGCCCAGGCCAACTTTTATCGCGTGCGCATCGATCCCGAGCTGGCTGCCCTTTTTCCTGAGATCGAGGCGCATTTCCCGGCCCAAAAGCCGATGCCGGCGGAGCTTCTCTGCACTGCTCGGGCCAAGCTCAAAAAAATGGGGCAGTCGGTGATGGTGGGGGACTGGGTGGAGGTTAGCTTACCGCCGGCTGCCGACTCTCTCTGGCCGGAGCGGGGGGCAATTGAGGCCATTCTGCCGCGGCGAACTCAGTTGCCTCGACCGGCCATCGCCAACATAACCCAAGTCTTGGTGGTGATGGCCCTGGCCGAGCCGGAGCCCGAGCCCAACGCCCTCAGCCGTCTGCTGGTGCAGGCCGAGGCCAGCCACCTGCGAGTTCAGGTGGTGTTCAACAAGTGCGATTGTGTAGAGGCGGCGGTGGCAGAGAGCTGGCGACAGCGTCTGCAGCGGTGGGGGTATGAGCCTCTATTGGTCAGTGCCCTTACTGAGGCAGGGATCCCCGAGCTGCGCCGCCGCTGTCGGGATCAGATTTCGGTGGTGGCTGGCCCCTCAGGGGTAGGCAAGTCAAGCTTGCTCAACCGACTCTTGCCGGCTGTTCAGCTGACCACCCAAGCGGTGTCAGAGAAGTTGCGCCAGGGGCGGCACACCACCCGCCATGTGGAGCTGTTCCCTCTGCCAGAGGGGGGTTGGATTGCCGACTCTCCGGGGTTCAATGCCGGCGAAGGGATCCCGCCGGTTTCCCCTCAGCAGCTAATACGTTGCTTTCCGGAAGTGCGGGAGCGGCTGGGCACCTGTCAGTTTCGCGATTGCTTGCACGATCGGGAGCCGGGCTGTGGGCTGCGGGAGCTGGACTGGGAGCGGCGGGGGTTTTACCTACAGCTTTTACATGAACTCCAGGAAGCGCAAGCGGCAAACTCTGCCCCAGCTTGCCCAGGTCTCAAGCGAAGGGGGGAGGGGCACCACCTGACCTGCCGTAAGCAGAGCCATCGCATCCTGACCGATTCCGACCTAGACTGGCAAGAGGATTGAGGCGGATAGAGCCTTTGGCCCTGGTTGATTGCCTTCGCCGCTTCCTTACATGATGATGCTCCTCCAGAAACGGCCTTTTAACCCCAAGGCCTAAAACTCCCACTGAGCAGCTCCTATGGTTCTCTCGGATCCCCTTCACCTTATCGTCCAAGAGGTGCAGCAGGGCGAGTACGCAGACCGGGTAAAAAAGCTGGTTTACTTCACCTGCACCCGCACTTGGACAAACGACGCTGTCAAGCTGAGCGGGGAGGAGCTAAAGGCTCTGCTGGAGCAGCTCTACCGCGAGCATGCGACCCTGGAGGACCTAGTCCGGCGTTTTCGCGACGCCATCAGCCAAATCAACAAGAAGGCTGAATACGCCCGCGTCGCCAAACTGCTGCTGAGCAAGCTCGAGCTCCTCTATCACCAGTCTCAATCGGATCCCGGCAGCCCTCTGACTGCTTCATCTGGGGATCTGCCGGCTTGGGTGGCGCCTGCGCCCAGCTTACCTGTGAGATACGGCGGCCTACAACTGCACAAGCAAGACTACGACCCGTTCGAGTTGCGGGCGGGGGTGATGCAGCAGACAAGTCCCTTGCGGGCCAAGCTGGTTTTGTTCACGGCTTTGCACCACAGGCTAGAGCCCACGGTGCAAGGGTTGGCGGCCCTACGGCGCTACAGTCTCGACGAGCTGCTCAGAGCCCTTTACGACGCCTGCAACTCCCCGCAGGAGCTGGAAGCGCGGCTGCAACAGGCGGTGCAGCAGCTCCAGGAGCCGGAGCAGGATAGCCAAGCAGCTAACGCCGTGCTGCAGATGCTGCAGCCTCTCTACGTTTACGTGTCCCAAGAAACAATGGCCGGTGGGGGGCTAGCTGCCGAGACTCTCGCCGCCGATCTCGATTGGCTCAATGGGGAAAATGCCGTCGGCACTGGCGGGACGGAGTCCAGCCGCATCACTTGGCTGGAGTCCGAAAGCCCGAACGAGGGGGAAGCGACAGCCGAGCCCCCTGCTTTTTCTGCTCCTGCCGTTCTGGCGTCAGAGCTTCCAGAACCCTGCCGCCAACTGCTGCACCGTAGCGCCGGATCCCTGATGGCCACCATCGAGAACACCCTGAGCGAGTTGGGCAACGCCCTGGACGAAGGGCTGCAGGACGAGGATCCGGACCAATACCTGAGCCTCAAACACCAGGTGCTGCGTGGCCTTCTGAAAGACGTAGAGGGATCCGCTGCCCTGTTCAGAGGGATCCTGAGTAGGCTGGAGCAGTCGGAGTGGGGTTTGCTGCGGCCCGCCGGCAATGCGGGACAGCCAGGAGAGATGGCCGAGATGCCGCTTCAGGTGGGGGATCCCTATGCCGCTCTGCGGCAGGTGCTGGCCACCAGCGAGCTGGCCCGCCAAAAGCCCCAGTTGGAGCAGGAAGTGATGCGCTTGGTGCGGCGCAGCATTGGCGCGATCAAAACCGCCATTGAAAATGCCCTGAGCGAGCTGGGCCAGGCCTTGGACGAACAGTTCCAGAGCCGTCCCCTAGAAGAAGCCTTAGTTCTCAAGTACCAGACGTTGCGCGCCTTTTTGCAGGAAGTCGAGGAGATCTCCACCAAGTTCGCCGCTTTCTTGGCCCGCATGGAGGAGGCAGAGCGCCGTCTATTTGGCCTGGTTTGAAAACCAAGCCCGCCATTCTGGGATCCCGTCAACTCGCCTGAAGTCAGAGAGAGCTGTAGCTGTAGGAGCAGCCCCCCTCTCCCAGTGGGAGAGGGGTGGGGGGTGAGGGATGCCGCTTCGCCGCTGCCAACATCCAAGACAGCGCCGGGCGCGAAAGCCCTGACCCTCCTCACCCTTGAGGGCAGAGATTCTTCGGAGTCCCGAAACGAACCTTCAAAGGCGCTGTCCAACCGCTCTGCTGTTACCCTGGCGGCCACCCTACTTTTTTGGTCGCGCCGGCGAGGCCAAGTCCTTTGCCTTCCCTAGAGCCGATAATGCTGGCGCTCCAGTGCAGTGTCTCGCTTTAGAATGGCCATGAGCGCGGGATCAGCTCTCTTCCATGGATTCTATGGATGCCAATGGATGCCAAAGATCTGCTCCGACTGTACCGGGCAGGACGGGTTAACTTTGCAGGCGAGAACCTGGCCGCTCTGGATCTGAGCCGAGCGGATTTGATCGGGATAGACCTTTCTCAGGCCGACCTGCATGGTATCAACTTGATCTTTGCCTACCTGGGGCGGGCCAAGCTGCAGAAGGCCAACTTGGTGGGAGCGAATCTCAGTGGGGCCAACCTCAGCCAGGCTGACCTGAGCGAGGCAGATCTCAGAGATGCGCATTTGCACGGCACCACGTTGCAAGGGGCGGACTTGCACGGGGCTAACTTGACGCTGGCTCTGTTGATCGACGCCAACTTGCTAGAGGCGGATCTGCGCTGGGCCAACCTCACCAGCGCCAACCTGGGGGGGGCTTGCCTGCGGGGGGCCAATCTCCGTTTCGAGAGTCGCCGGGCAGCCGTGCTGCGCAGCGCCAATCTCAGCCGCGCCGACCTGAGCGGGGCCAACCTGGCGGGAGCGGATTTGACGCGGGCCGACCTAAGGGGGGCCAATCTCAAAGAGGCCAGTTTAATCGGAGCCCACTTACAGGGAGCCAACCTACAGCGGGCCTGTTTGCGCGGGGCCCTCCTCAGCAACGCCGACCTGAGGGGAGCTTCCTTTCTGGGCGGGGACCTACAGGGGGTGCAGATGGGGCGGGCCAACTTGAAGGAAGCCATGCTCAGCCAGGTCAACTTGGCGGAAGCCAACCTCAGCGAGGCAGATCTGGCGGGAGCCGATCTTTCCGCCGCCTGCCTGCGCTCGGCCAAGCTGGCGCGGACGGATCTGAGTCGGGCTAACCTGGCCGGGGCCGACCTGAGATCGGCCAGCCTGGTGGATGCCTATCTGGGCCGCACCAACTTGGAAAATGCCGATCTCCGCGAGGCCATCCTCACCCGCGCCGACCTCAGCACCGCCAACCTCGCGGGAGCCAACCTGCGCGGGGCGACTCTGCCAGATGGACGGATTGGGTGAGCAAGACGGGGATCCGCCCTGGAGAAGGTGAGGTTTTCCGCTGTCCTAGAAGCTTCACAACCGCTAGCCTACAGGGGAAGGGTGGGATCAAAGGGATCCGTGAACAGCCGCCGATTTCTGTCCTTGATGGAAGCCTTGTGGGCCGCTCTACCCTTGCCAGAATGGTTGCCGGGGGCGGGAGAGCGCTCTTGGCAGCAGACGGTGGCAGCCCTGCTCCAGCTATGGCAAGAGGTTGGACAGTTTGGCGTGGTGATCGGGGGGCCGGTCTCCTGGTGGCCCCCTTGGGTGGTGCAGGATCCCTTACCCCAACTGCCGCTGCCCATGGATGCGCTGCATCTTCCCCGCCACTCTTGGGAGCCGGCACGGGAACCCCCCTGGTTGTTCAGCCCGGATTTTTCCCCTGAGTCAATCCTCACCCCTGGGCAGACGGTGATCCCTCTCCTGCCGCGGGATCCACTGGTGGAGGAGCCTTTTCTGTTGCTGCTCACCCCTGTTTTTTCGGCAGTAGCTGCCCAGGGTCACCATCCCCACACCCGGCAGAGGGGGATGATGGTCTCTTTTGAGCCGGAGGTGATCCGACGAGCCTGGCAGAGCCTGGAGCAACGGGTTCAACAGGGCAGGCCAGACCGGCTGGCCGCTTGGCAGGAGTTGGCCCGCCACTATCCCCTGATGCAGCCGCATGTACGGGTGTTGGCCCGCTTCAGCAGCTTCCTTCTGCTGGGTAACCTGGCCGAGTTTGGATCCCCGCCCGCCCGCCTGCCCCCTGCCAGGGCAGAACAGGAGGCTGCCGCTGTGCCTCCACCGCCACCAGCAGCAAGGCAGATCCCGGCTTCTTCATCTTCCGCTTCCTCGCCGGCGCCTGAGCCTCCCGCCCACGGCCGCTCCTCCGCTCCCCAAGCCGAGCCAGAGCAAGCGGGCAGCCTCTCGGAGGCGGAGTTGTTGCGGGCTCTCATCCACGAGATCCAGACGCCCCTCAGCACCATCCGCACCTTGGTCAGCCTCATCCTGAAGCGGCGCGACCTGCCACCGCGGGTGCGGGAATACGTGGAGAAGATCGACCGCGAGTGCACCGAGCAAATCAACCGTTTCGGTCTGTTTTTCCAGGCCACAGAAACGGTCATGCCCGCTGCCACGCCAGGCGAGGGACGTCGGTTGCAACTGGAGCCGATTGCGCTGGTGGACTTGGTGCGGCAAAACCTGCCCCGCTGGCAGGAACAGGTGGAACGGCGGGGATCCCGCTTGGAGTTGGAGATCCCTGCCGAGCTGCCCGATGTGGTCAGCGATCCCAAAGCCCTGGAGGCGGTGCTATTTGGAATTATCGACCGCCTAGCCCGTAGTACTCCCGCTGGCAGCCGCATCCGCGCCCAATTGCTCAGCGCTGGCGAGCTGGTGAAGCTGCAGTTCCAGGTAAACACCCCCGAGGGGAGCGACACCCCTAGCCTGGAACTTAAGTCCCCTCAGCCAATTGGCCAGTTGTTGGTGGTGCAGCCAGATACCGGGGCCATTAGCCTCAGCCTGCCAGTAGCCCGAACCCTGTTCCGAGCTTTGGGGGGCTATCTCACTGTGCGCCATCGGGCTCGGCAAGGGGAAATTCTCAATATCTACTTACCCCGCCAGCTCTAGTCCGCCGGCCTGGAGCCGGTCTGAAGTGGCAAATCCCAGGGAGGATGGGGCTAGGATCGATTTGCTTGCTCCAGGAGAGTTGAAAGAGGGGATCCATGCCGAGAGCGAAAAAAGTTGCCGAACCTCACCCAGAGCCTGAGCCCGTCTGTGGGGGCGGGGATCCCAGGCCTGGCGGGGGGATCACTCTATCTGCCCAGCAGCTCTCCACCTTGCTCCACGAGATGCGCAATCCTCTAACCGCCCTGAGCACGCTGGCCAAGTTGTTGCAAAAGCGTCTGCCCCCCGACGATCGCAACCACTGGATTGGCCTGAGCATTGAACAGGAGTGCAAGCATCTGCAGGATCTGCTGGCGGAGCTGGAGCGCTTGGACGGGATCCCGGCTCCTCTCCAACTTCGGCCCCTCTCCTTGGCCGACCTGCTGCGGGAGTGGAGCCCTATTTATCAGGCCCTGGCGGAAGCGCAGGGACATCGCTTTCAGGCCGTTCTTCCCCCTTTCCTGCCGCCGGTACTGGCAGATCCCCGCGCCCTGCGCCAGGTGTTGGATAACTTAATCGACAACGCCTGCAAGTACACCCCGCCCCCCGGCGATATCCAGCTCAGGGTAGAGGTCAAGCCCGCCGAGGAAGCGAGAGGCTCAAGCGCCTCCTCTTGCCAGGAGGTGTGGATCGCCGTCTGCGACAACGGCCCCGGCATCCATCCTGAGAACCTGGAGCGGATCTTCGATCCGTTTTTTCGCGCCGATCCCTCCAAGCCGGGGCAGGGGCTGGGGTTGGCCATCAGCCGCGACTTGGCCGCCCAAATGGGAGGAGATCTCGAGGTGGAAAGCTCCCCCCAGGGCTCCTGCTTCCGCCTCAGATTGCTCACGGCCCAGTAGGGCTTAAATGGAGCAGGCATGTCTCTTCCAGCCAAAATCTTGAAAGCTATCCAGGAGCTGCACAATGGCCCCCTCCGCTCAAGCCAAATCCGAACCTGCCTCGGCACGGGCCCGCATCTTGTTGGTGGATGACGAGCCAGGCTTGCGGGAAGCAGTGCAAGCCTATCTAGAAGACAGCGGCTTTGAGGTGATCCCGGCTGCCAATGCCCAGCAAGCCCTGCAACTGCTCAGCACGACGCAGCCACAGTTGATTATTTCCGACATCATGATGCCGGGCATGGACGGCTACCAATTTTTGGCGCAAGTGCGAAAACTCGATCCCTACAGCCACCTGCCCGTGGTCTTCCTCACCGCCAAGGGGATGACCGCCGACCGCATCCAGGGCTACCGGGCCGGCGTCGATGCCTACTTGCCCAAGCCATTCGACCCGGAGGAGCTGGTGGCCATTGTCTCCAATCTCATCGAGCGCTCCCGCGCGGCCAGCCCCTCGGAGGTAGTGGCCCGCGAGCTGGCCTCGATTCGCGCCCTGCTATCGGAGCGAACTCTCCCCCCAACCATTCCCTCTCAGCCCCCCACCCCAACTCCTTTACCCCCACCGATTAAGGTGGAGCTGACACCACGGGAACAGCAGGTGTTGGAGAAGGTAGCAGAGGGTCTGATGAACAAAGAAATTGCCAAACAACTGCAAACCAGCGTGCGCAACGTGGAAAAATACGTCACCCGCCTCCTCAACAAGACGGGCACCAGCAGCCGCACCGAGCTGGTGCGCTACGCCCTCACCTACGGTCTGATCCGGTTGTAGCCCTCACCGCCGGCCCCTCTCTTACGGCTGTGGCTTGGGCGGCACCGTGACCAGCAGCTCCAGTCCAAGGGCGTGATCTCCGACGGGGTAGCTGGTGATCCCCAACCCATCGATACGGGTCAGTAGCTCGCGGGCCTCCGGCTCCAAGCTTGCCAGCCCACCCGGCAAAGCGGCTTCTAGCACTGTGCGGATGCCGCGCCAGTTGAGCAAAAAGTAGCCGTAGTTGGGCTTGGGCAACTGCTCGTAGAGGGTCTTCAGCGGCTCGGTTTGAGGGATCCAATTGCCCTGGCGTTGGGCAAGGGTTTGCAGCGCCGCCGTGCTGGTGGTAACCATCAGGTAGTTGCCTTCCCAAGACCGCACCAAGAGCGGACGTTTAAACAAGGGATCCGCCCAGGTGACCTGGCCCTCGGCTTCTGTTACTCGCGCGCCCGACTCTTGGGCCAGCCGATCCAACTGGGCCAGAGCTGCGTTGGCCTTATCTTTTTGGCTGCTCTCGACGAGCAAAGCCGCCCCCATGCCCTGCAAGAAGGGGTGGGCCTGGGCATCGGGCGCCACCAGCAGGGCCATCTCCCCGTCCAGCCAAGCCATCAGGTCTTGATCCAAATCCAGGCGGGTATTGGCCCGGAACTCGGCCCGCAGCTCATCCAGCAACTCTTTGGCCTGGGGATCCTTTTCCAGTTCAGAGACAACCGCTTGCCAGCGCTGGGCCACCTGCTGGGTGGTGATCACCGCCAGGGCACTGCCGGGCAGCCGCCGGATCAGCTCGCCCCGGGCGGTTTGCCACTTGCCCAGCAGCGGGGTTTGGGGATCCAGTTGGGTGAGCATGCGCATCTGCAGGCCCTGCTCCCGCCAGTGGGCGGCCATGGCCAGAGAGCGCAGCGGCTGCAGGGATCCCAGCTCTTCCGGATCTAGATCCGGCATCCAATCTTTAAAGGATGTGGGGTCGTCGTGGAGGGCCTGGAAATTGAAGTAGGCAAAAGCCAGGGTGCCCGGCTTCTGGTAGAGATCGCCCACGGCGGTGCGGAAACCTTCGGCGCGGCTGATGGGCTCCGCCTCGCCGCGATAGACAGCAATCGCCCGCTGCATCACCTTGGGATCGTTGGCCAGGGCCACGAAGCGGTTGCCAAACTCCGCCGTCACCCACCGTTCGCCCGGCTTGCCGTTGGTTTGCACGTAGAGAGTCACTCCTTGCTCTTGGCGCTGCTCAAAGTTGGCCCCTTCTGCCTCTGCCTGTTGCCGCACTTGGGCCAGAAATTGCCTGGACAGATCGGCGTTGCGGGTGCTGGCTCCCCACAGGATCCCAGGCACCGGCTCCGCCGCCCCTGGCACCAAATTGGGGATCACCACCGCCAGCGTAAAGTGATCCCCGGCCCAAGCTTGCATCTCTTCCCGAGAAAACTCCTGGCCAGTGCTGGCCCAAGCTTCTGCCGTCCAGCTTTCCCAACGGGCCAAAAGGTCAGGGTGGGTGCGGAGCGACTCTTCCGGTTTGGTAGAAAGGGCCAGCACCAGAGGTGCCGATTGGGGAACCAGCGCCGTCTCGGGCAGAACATCGCCAGGCAACTGCACCTGGGGTGCCCTGAGCTGACAGGATCCCAAAAGCCAAGAGCTCCCCACCGCCATCAACGTCAGGGAGAGCGGACGAGAGCGACGATAAAGTTGGGCCTGCATACCCCACCTGCAACGAGCCGTCCTCTTGAGCATAGGCGATGGACTTAGCCCCTGTCTGTGATCCCAGGCCTTCACCGAAGTATCGAAATAAATCAGCTACTTGGGTCGGGCGCGGGCGACCAGCTCATCCACATATTCGTTCCAGCGCAGACCCCGATGGGCCGGGATCCAGGCCACCCGCACCTGCGGGCACTGCTGCTTGAGTTGATACAGCTCCTGCACCAGATCCAAGTTTTCCACCGGCCCCGTGCGCCGCCGCCACCCCTGCGCTGCCCAGCGCTCCATCCAATCGTTGTAGGTCTGTACGCAAAGGTGGGAATCGCTGTAGATGGTGTCTATGCTGTTGCTCTGGGTGTCGCGACAATATTGCAAAGCCCGAATGAGGCCGGTCAATTCCATACGGTTGTTGGTGCTGGCGGGATCCCCTCCGTAAAACTCATCCACAATCTGGTCATCCTCAACCACCACCACCGCCCATCCCCCTGGCCCTGGATTGGGGGAACAGCCCCCGTCGGTAAAAATGCCACTAGGAGGGCAATCGGCCAGCCGTGGGGGAGGTGCTACTTGGCGGTTGCCCGGACGTAAGCTCTTGGCCATGATGGGATCCCTAGCCGACACCGGCAACTGCATTCTACCCCCTGGAGGGCCTGTCGGCGCCGTCGTGGCTGGAAAAGTATCTTTTCGCGCTACCGGCAGCATAAGCCTGTAGAGGCATCAGAAGCCGAGTTATTTGGCCAAACAGCGCGAATAAAAACCCCCAGAAAAGCTGGGGGAGGAGTGGTGTGTTGAGGTGATGAATACTTGCATGATATCTCTTGAAGCCGGTGGGTAGCCGCAAATGGCAAACGATCTCTGCGTTTTCTTGCAGAAATCATTGCAAACGGGAGCAAGCGCCAGACACTAGAAATCAGGACGGTAGAGAAAATCTGTTCCCCCTTGGTTACAGATAGTGTTTCTCATCTGAACATATGCCTTACTAAGGGCTAGATGTAGAGAAGCCCTAGATAACTTTTTTATGCACCTGCTGCCGACGCTAGGGATTGTGTCAGGCCCAGATGGGCATAAAGGCGGGAAAAGTCAAAGTTTGCTGACATTAACTCCTGGATGCAGCGAACCTTAACCTCCTCGTGCAGGCGGATCTGGCCGAAAACCCGCTCGATGCGATTGATAGTGGTGAAGGTATCCAGATCCACGGAGAGGATCGGCACTTCCAGTTCTTCGGCCCGCGCCCGGATGCGGGGATCCAGAGGCAGCTTGCCGGTCAAGATTAGGCAGAGGGTGGAGGTTTCCAGGGCGGCCAGTTGAATATCGGTGCGGTCGCCGCCGGTGATCACCGCCTTGTGCTCCAGCTTGCGGAAGTACTTCAAGGCGGAGTTGACGTTCATCGCCCCCACCGCGATGTCTTCGACCATCAAGTCCATCCGATCCGGGCAGCAGAGCACCTCGGCCTCCAGTTGCCGCGCCAGCTCCCCAACGCTGATGCTGCGCAAAATGCGGTGGGAGGGCAAAATGCCCAAAACCGGGATCCCTTGCGCCTCCAGAAAGGGTCGAACGATGGTCTTTGCCGGCTCCATCTGGTCGGGTGGCACATCGTTGAGCAGCACGCCGGCCAAATGGGATCCCAGTTGGCGGTGGGCAAAGAGAAGAGAATCGACCGCCAAAGGGGAATGGTAGCGGCTGATCAGCAGTACCTGAGCATCCAGGGCTTGGGCCATTTTGGCCAGGGAGAGGCCGAACAACTCGCCCTCGTAGAGATCGGCCGGGCCCTCTAGCAGGATCAAATCCGCAGCGGATCCCGTGGCAAACTTCAGCAGAGGGGCGACAGAGCGCGCGGGATCTGGCTCCCCCGGAGACTGCTGGATATGGGTCAGCAACGCCTCTTCGTCGAGCTGGAAAAGCATGGGTGGCATCTGGGTCAGCCGCAGCGTCTCCGCTACAAAGCGCATATCCGGGTCTATCCCTTCCGGGGATCCATCCTCCCGGGCGCAAGATCCGAGCGGCTTCCCATAAGTAATTTTCACTCCTTGTTGCTGCAGATGCTTGGCCAAACCCAAGACAGCCGCCGACTTGCCGCTGAAAGGTTCGGTAGAACCGATTAGGAGGAACTTGGACACGGAAAGCTCCCAATACGCAAGGGACAACGAGGGTGTAGCTGAGGTTACCTGTTACTCAGTCTAGCGGAGGCCGCTTGGGGGAAACCTCGGGGCTGCCTCCGAGGGAAGCTGGAGATTTCCCGGCGGGGCTGTGAGCTGGGGAACCACCTCCAACCTCTGCTCTCCCCCTTTGGATTTCCTTGTCCTCTGGTCAGGAGATTACCCGATTAAAATTGGCTCTTCCGGGTAGATCACCAACTGACGCGGTTGCTGCTGGGCCAAAGCCAGGACAATGGTTAACGCCCCCAGCCGGCCCCAGAACATCACCAAAACGATAATCAGTTGGCCGAACAAATTCAGCTCCCCCGTGAACCCCGTCGAGAGGCCACAGGTAGCAAAAGCGGAGATGACCTCGAAGAGCACCGGATCCAGCCTGCTGTGGTGGTGGGTAATTAAGATCAGCCAAGTTGCCAATAGCACCACGAACAGAGAGACGGTCAACACCGCTGCTGCCTTGCGCACCATCGAGGGATCCAAACTGCGCCCCGCAATCTGGGCGCTGGGCAAACCGCGGGCATAGCCCCACAAGGCCAACACCAACACTGCCAAGGTGCCGGTGGTGATGCCACCCCCCATGGAAGCCGGAGCTGCCCCGATAAACATGAGAGCCATCAGCAACAACTGACTTGCCGGGGTCAAATCCTCAATGGGGATCCCGGCAAACCCAGCAGTGCGGGCCGAAACCGACTGAAAAAATGTCAGGCCCAAGCGGCGGGGCCAGCTTACCTCCTGCAAGGATCCCTGGGGCAAGCTCTCGGCCAAGAACATCCCCAGTCCGCCCGTGCAGAGCAAGACCACCACCACGACCAGGGTGATGCGGGTGTGCAGAGAGGGGCGGTGGCCCCGGGGCCAAGTTAGCAGATCCGACAAAACCGGGATGCCCAAGCCGCCGATAAAAATCAGAGCCGCCAAGATCGCCAGCGACAGGCCATCCGTAGGGATCCCTTCGGCGCCAAATAGATCAAACCCCGCATTGCAAAAGGCCGAGACCGCGTGAAAAATCGCCAGAAAAACTGCTCGCTCCGGCCCGTAGAGATCCCGCCAGTGCACCCAGAGCAGCAAAGCTCCGCCCAGCTCAATCAGGGTGACCCCGATCAACACCCGCCGCGTCAATTCGAGAATAGCCCCCGGATCGATCAGGCCCAGCGAGTTGCACAGCGCCAAGCGGTTGAGCAGGGAAATGCGCCGCCCGAGCAGTTGAAAGACCACCACCGCCAGCACCATGAAGCCGACCCCGCCAATTTGGATCAACAGCAGCAACACGATCTGGCCGAACAAAGTGAGATCCTCCGCCGCCACAATCGTCGAGAGACCCGTTACGCTCAGGGCGGACATGGCCGTAAACAGCGCCTCATTCCAGCTCAAGGGATCCCCGCGCCCAATTCCCGGCAGCATCAGTAGCAAAGTCCCCACCACCGCCAGCAGGCCCAACCCCGCGACCAGGCGCAGGGGCGGCGGCAGCGGGCGACGCCTGTCCCCAAAAAAGAGCCGGTGTAAGCGACTGGCCGGGATCCAAGGGGACTGAGGCAGCGTCGGGCGAGGGGTTCCTGAAGATCGGGGAGACACCCATCCCTCAGCCCCCTCGGGTTGCGGCGGCGGGACGCAGCCCTCTCTCATCGGATCCCCCGTTACATCTCGTTCAGCCGCGAGATGTTGGTATTGGCCCCCAGCACCACCAGCAGATCCCCCTTCTCCAGCAGGTAATCTGCCGGGGGAGAAACCACCAACGATTGTTTTCGCTTCACCACCAAAACTGTGATGCCGAAGCGGCGACGCAAGTCCGACTCCGCCAGCGTATGGCCCACCAGCGCCTCCGGCACCTCCAGCTCGGTGATGCTGTAACCCGGCTCCAGCTCCAATTGATCTAGGATCCCTGGTGCCGTCAGCACCTGAGCCAAACGTCGCCCCGCCTCCTGCTCCGGCAACACCACCCGATCCGCTCCCACCCGCAAGAGAATCGAGCGTTGCCGCTCTGTCGAAGCCTTGCAAACCACGTTGCGCACCCCCAAACTCT
This sequence comes from Synechococcus sp. RC10A2, assembly GCF_047502605.1. Lineage (NCBI taxonomy): Bacteria > Bacillati > Cyanobacteriota > Cyanophyceae > Synechococcales > Synechococcaceae > Synechococcus > Synechococcus sp. RC10A2. The sequence continues at coordinate 26,594 of NZ_JANSHP010000096.1, read as the reverse complement.
TGAGGGCCACCGTCGTCAACAGATTGCTCTCGAAATCGCTGCCGATGGCCACCACCACGGTGTCGAAGGAGAGAATATCCACCGCCCGCAGGGCATCCTCATCGCTGGAATCCAGCGCCACCACCTGCGTTAGCTGATCCGCCAGACGCTGCACAATCTCCCGGCTGCGGTCGATCCCCAAAACATTGTGCCCTCGCTCCATCAGCGTGAGGGCCAAGCTCGTGCCGAAGCGTCCCAGACCGATCACCGCATACTCGCGATCCGCCCGCCCCATGCGCCCCCTTGCCCTTCCTTGCAAGACCAAACACTGATCATATGCCGACGCAGCGGGATCCAGCAGGGCTGTGACCCTAGGCAGACTCAGGTTTAGGCAGGGTGGAAGGGTGAGGGATCAGCTCGTGCGTGGAACGGCGCTCCACCATCTCGGCCGTGATGCGCACGTATTTGATATCCCGGCGAGAGGGAACCTCGTACATCACGTCCAGCATTAGCTCTTCCACAATGGCCCGCAGCGCCCGCGCCCCCGTTTTGCGACGGTAGGCTTCCTTGGCAATGGCAGAAATGGCAGCCGGCTCGAACTCTAGCTCCACCCCGTCCATGCGCAACAGCTTCTGGGCCTGCTTGAGGATGGCATTTTTAGGCTGCGTCAAGATGGCCTCGAGGGCCTTCTCGTCCAGGGGATCCAGGGTAGCCACCACCGGCAGCCGCCCTATGAATTCTGGGATCATGCCGTACTTGATCAAATCCTCCGGCTCCAGCGCCTTGAGGGCATCGGCCAGGCGTTGCTCACGGGTAACTGCTAGCTGCTCCCCTGGCTTGATAAAGCCCATCGACTTTTTGCCAATGCGCTGCTCGATCACCTTCTCCAGGCCGACAAAAGCGCCCCCACAGATGAAGAGAATGTTGGAAGTGTCGATTTGAATGCAGTCTTGGTAGGGGTGCTTGCGCCCTCCCTGCGGAGGCACGTTGGCAATAGTTCCCTCCAGCATCTTCAACAAAGCCTGCTGCACCCCTTCGCCGGAAACGTCGCGGGTAATGGAAGGGTTTTCGCTCTTGCGGGCAATTTTGTCGATTTCGTCGATGTAGATGATGCCGCGCTGGGCTTCTTCCACATCCATGTCCGCCACCTGCAGCAGGCGCAACAGGATGTTTTCCACATCTTCGCCGACGTAGCCGGCTTCGGTGAGGGTAGTGGCATCGGCAACGGCAAAGGGCACATCCAACATGCGGGCCAGGGTTTCGGCCAGCAGGGTTTTGCCGGAGCCGGTGGGGCCAATGACCAAAATGTTGGACTTTTGCAGTTCCACCTCATCCAGCTCCGCAGCTCCGAGGCTGTTGGGGTTGGCCTTAGCAGCCAGCCGCTTGTAGTGGTTGTAAACCGCCACCGACAGAACCTTCTTGGCCTTCTCTTGGCCAATCACGTACTGGTCAAGGTAGCGCATGATCTCGCGCGGCTTAGGCAACTGTGCCAGAGAAGGCAAGCTGCGAGAGGATTTTCTAGGGGTTTCGCGACGGCTGGCAGCAGGGGCTGTGGCAGGTGGGGTATTGCCGTCGTAGAGTTCCTCCTCCAAAATCTCGTTGCACAGCTCCACACACTCGTCGCAGATGTAGACCCCCGGCCCCGCAATCAACTTACGCACTTGATCCTGGGACTTATTACAGAAGGAGCATCTCAGGTGGGAGTCATGCTTGGCCATGGGATCCTCGTTGCTGTTTGCTCTTGGCTATTGTGTTCGGCGAATTCCAGGAAAGACAGGACGCTCTGGTGCTGCTTAAACGTGGGGCGCGGCCGCAGAGGCGTAGGAATACTGAAGGGACAGAACTTACTGACCTACTAGTCTAGCACTTCCTTCCAGCTTGTGGGCTTCCTAAGCCGGCTGTAGAGGATAGCTCTGCGGCGATTGGATAGAAAGTTGATAAGAAAACCGCCCGACTCGACGTCGAGCGGCGGATGGTGTGAGGAGTGAACGGAAACATGCGTCTCCGCTACTCTCATGATAGTGGAATGTTCCTAACTCTGGCAAAGACGGTCGTCGGAAGCAAGTGGGCTTTTTGGTTCGGTTGGATACCCTCTGGAGCGGAACCAGGGTAGATCTTGAGCACCAAAAAGGGGAAGGGACTGTCCGTGTTTCGTCCTCTTCCCCCTCTGGCGTCCACTCCTCACAGAATCGCATGATAAACCATCGCCAGGGCGAGGACAAGCCGGCCTTCCCAAATTTTTTCTCGTCAAGGATGGAGATCACTTCGGATCCAACGCCAGCAGCTCCGCCTCGCTCAGGAGAGGGATCCCCAAAGCCTGGGCCTGCTTGAGTTTGGAGCCGGGATCCGACCCTACCACCACATAGTCGGTTTGGCGGCTGACGCTGGCGGTCACTTTGCCGCCGCGGCTTTCAATCCAAGCCTTGGCCTGCTGGCGGGAGAGAGTAGGCAGGGTGCCGGTGATGACAAACTTCTTCCCAGCCAGAACCTGGGAGACGGCAGGGGCCGCTTGCCGGGGCAGGGCAGGGATCCCCAGCTCCCGCAGCTCCTGCAGCAACTTCTGGTGGGCGGGATCGGCAAACCAGGCCACCACCGCCTCGGCAATTTCCGCCCCTATCCCGTAGATTTGGGCGATGTCTTCAGCCCTGGCCTGGGCCAAGAGTTCTGGGGCGGGGAAATGCTGGGCCAAAATCTGGGCGGTCACCACCCCCACATGGGGGATCCCCAGCCCGTAGAGCACGCGCTCCCAGGGCTGTTGACGGGAGCGCTGGATGGCCTGCACCAGCTTCTGGCTGGAACGGGATCCCATCCCCTCCAGGCTCTCCAAGTGTTCCGGGGTGAGGCGGTAGAGATCGGCCACGGTGCGCACCCCCAGCTTTTCTACTAACTGGGCCACCCGCTTTTCCCCCAGGCCCTCGATATCCATGGCGTCGCGGCTGGCCCAGTGCTGCAGTTGCCCCCTGATCTTGGCCGGACAAGCTGGGTTGGGGCAGCGGGTTATCGCCTCGCCGGCAGGGCGAACCAAAAGGGTGCCGCACTCGGGACAGTGGCTGGGCAGGCGGTAGGGAACGGCATCGGGGGGGCGCAGCTCCTTGAGGATCCCCACCACCTCAGGGATGATCTCCCCGGCCTTGCGCACGATGGCGGTGTCGCCGATGTGGACATCCAGCTCTTCCAGGCGATCGGCATTGTGCAGGCTGGCGCGGCTGACGGTGGTGCCCGCCAGAAGAACCGGCTCCAGCTCCGCCACCGGCGTGACGGCTCCGGTGCGGCCTACGCTGGCCACGATGGCGCGAATGCGGGTGGGGACTTCCTGGGCAGGGTATTTGAGGGCAATGGCCCAGCGGGGGAATTTTTGCGTAAAGCCGGCCTCCTCTTGCAGCCGCAGGGAGTTGAGCTTCACTACCACACCGTCACAGGCATAGGGAAGCTGGGCCTGCCGCCACCGCTCGTAGAACTGGACCACCTCCTCGAGGCCCCGGCACACCTGGGACAGAGGATTGACGGGCAATCCCAGGTCTTTTAGCCGCTGCAGACACTCCCACTGGGTTTGGGGGGGATCCCCGCTTGGCCACCCCTCCGGCCAGTGGAGGGCATAGGCGAAGAAGCTGAGCTTGCGGGCGGCAACCACGCGGCTATCCAACTGGCGCAAGGTGCCGGCGGCGCAGTTGCGCGGGTTGGCAAAGGGGGGATCCCCGGCGGAGCATCGCTCCCGGTTGATGCGCTCGAACTCAGCAATGGGGAGATAGGCCTCTCCTCGCACCTCCAGGACCGGCGGGGGAGCGGCGGTTGCCAAGCGCAGGGGAATAGAAGGGATGGCGCGGATATTGGGGGTAATGTCCTCACCTGACTGTCCATCGCCGCGGGTGGCCCCCCGCTGCAGCAGCCCATCCACATAGGTAAGAGCCAGGGCAGCGCCGTCAATTTTCAGCTCGCACACATATTCCAGCTCCCCTTCCTCAGGGGTGCGCCCCAGAACCCGCCACAGGCGCTCTTGCCATTCCTTTAGCTCTTCCAGGTTGAAGGCGTTTTCCAGACTGTAGAGGGGGATGCGGTGGGAAACGGTGGGGAACTGCTCGGCGGGCTTTTCCCCCACCCGCTGGGTGGGGCTGTCGGGGGTGATGAGCTCGGGGTAGGCCCGCTCCAGCTCCTGCAGCTCGCGGTAGAGGCGGTCGTAAACGCTGTCTTCCAGAATGGGGGCATCGTGGACGTAGTAGGCAATGCTGGCCTTCTGCAGCAGAGCGCGCAGCTCGCGGGCGCGCTGTTCCAATTTTGGATCCATACTCTTGTTGCACCGTTGGCTAGGTCTAGCTTAGGTTCAACGCTCTCATCTCTCTCAGGCTGCCGCTGCTCTGCCCCCTTGTCAGCCTAACCCCCAAAAAGCTGGGCAATGCAGATCCCAGCTTGCAGTTGCAGGCGAGATGAGGCGAGAACTCCCCGTAGAAGCGGGCTGGCGGTGCCGGAAGCAGAGGCCGGCTACCACAGCGGTTGCCACCCATGGAGCGCCTCGTAGTGGCGCCTACCTTATTTCCTGCGACTGCAAGTGCCCGTAGGCTTGGGCCGCAGCGGCCATTTCTGCCGCCTTTTTGGAGCGCCCCTCGCCGCGGCCCCAACATTGGCCGTGGCCCCAAACTTCCATGGTGAAGTGCGGCGGGTGTTCCCGGGCAGCCACCAGACGATATTCCGGCAAGGTGCCCCATAGGCGTTGGGTCAGTTCCTGCAGCGCGGCTTTCGGGTTGCGCCGAGTGGGATCCTGGAACCACTGCTCCACCCGTTGGCGAAAGTAGGGATCCAGCCAAGGATGCAGCCGGGCCAGGGTGTGCATGCCCCAGCTCAGGTATAGGGATCCCAACACCGCCTCAAAAGCATCGGCTAAGCGCCGCTCCCGTCCGGCCAGGTCGTTTTGGGAGCTGGATCCCACCTCAAGGTAGCGCTCTAGGCCATGCAGATCCGCCAGTTCCGCCAGGTGGGCATCGCTGATCAGATCCGAGCGAACTGCGGTCAGCTCTCCCACCGACAAGTGGGGATAGGACTGGAACAAGAACTCAGTGGCCAAAATGCGCAGGACAGAATCCCCTAAGAACTCCAGCCGGTCGTTGTTGCGCTGGCCATCCAGAGAAGGGTGAATCAAAGCTTGATCCAACAGATCCCAGCGCAGTTGCTCCAGCCAGGCGGGATCCTTGAACCCCAACCGGTTCAGCAGGTGCTCTAAGGCGCGGCGACGAGGTGGGATCGGCTCAACCATAAAACCTGCGGCAAAATCTCTACACCTAGAATGCTCTCAGTGCTCACCTTGTGCTACAGGAGTAGTATAAGCCTTTGGAGAGGATCCCTGCATGCATGCCCACGCCCACCCTCGCACTCCCACCACCGAGATGGAGGTGACCAGCATTCGTCTGGAGCGGGAACTGAAGCAACGACTGAAGGCGTTGGCCGGCGGCCAGGGCTACCAGGCCTTGATCCGCGAAATTCTCTGGGGCTATGTCTTGCGCCACTCTCAAGAGGCTGCCACCCTCACCGCCGAGGATATTCAGGCCAGTTTCCCCGCCACGGCTCAGCGGCCCCAGCGTTGCGCCCTCACTGGCCAGGCCATCCAGCCACAGGAGCCGATGCTGCTGGGGTTGACTACGGACGGGAAATTGGTTCCCCTCAGCCCTGCCAGCCTCTGATTCTGGAACTCGAGTTAGTCCAGAGAGCCCTGGAGCAACCGACTCGACCGGCTTCTGCTAAGTTCCGCGGATTTCTCGATATCTTCTGGCGCGTTCTTCGGCGGGATCAGGGGCTTGCGCCTTGGCAACGGCCTCTTGCAGTTGTGCCATCACTGCTTCTGGGGGGTCGGCAGAGCGGACGACGTAGAACATCAAGTTAATGGCTTCGGCGGCCGTCAGCTTAAGGTTCTCTTTTCCTTTTGGCACCAGCGCGATCTTGCCGTCTGTTGTCGTAATCGCCGTATGGGATCCTTTGGCAAGAATCTCCCCAGCTTTTTCCAGAGTGACAAGCATATCCGTGCCTCACCTCAGCAGGACACCTATCATCCTATCGGATGTCTTGTGCGAGCAAAGCCGGAGGGATTTAAGCAGTTTGGCGGATTATAAGAGATGCCCTCGCGCTTCCAGCCAAGCGTACAGGTAGGGAAATAGCTTTTGGTTGGCTGCCGGAAAGGGAAATTGCGACAGCTCCGCCGGCTCGACCCAGCGCACTTCGCTGCATTGCAGGGCTTGAGCTTCTCCGCGCAAATAGCGGCAGATAAAAGCAATAAGGGTGATGGTGAAATGGGTGTAGGCATGTTCGATGGTGGCCAGCGGAGCCACCACCTCAATGTCGATGCCGATTTCTTCTTTCACCTCCCGCACCACACACTCCGCAGGGGTTTCTCCCGGCTCGATTTTGCCGCCGGGGAACTCCCACAGGCCGCTGAGCATGGAGCTTTCCAGCCGCCGATCGATGAGGATCTCTTTCCCTCGCAAAACGATGGCCACCGCGATCTGTTTGTGAGGGCGCGAGGGACGGGGCTCAGACATAGGCAGGTGTTGCTGTTGACCTCGATTGTAGGCAGCGCAATCGGCCTGCCAAGGACATTGGCCACAGCGAGGCTGCCGGGGCCGGCAGATGGTCGCGCCCAAGTCCATCAGGGCCTGGTTAAAGGTGCGCGGCTGCTCGGGATCCAGCAACTGCTGCGAAAGCCGCCACAACAGGGGCAGACAACGGGCCGGCGGCTGGGGCAAAGCCACCAGGCGGGCCAACACCCGCTTGACGTTGCCCTCCAAAATCGGCAGGGGCAGGTCAAAGGCGGCGCTGAGAATGCCGCCAGCGGTGGTGCGCCCGATCCCCGGCAGCGCCAGCACCTGCTCCAGATTCCTGGGAAACTGGCCCCCGTGTTCCTGCATCAGGATTTGAGCAGCTCTGTGCAGATTCAGCGCCCGCCGGTAGTAGCCCAGCCCTTCCCACAGTTTCAGCACTTGTTGCTGCGGAGCCGTCGCCAACTCTGGGATCCCGGGCAGAGCCTCCATCCAGCGCTGAAAGTAGGGGATCACGGTTGCCACCTGGGTCTGTTGCAGCATCACCTCCGCCACCCAAATGGCATAGGGATCCCGCGTGCGTCGCCAGGGCAGATCTCGACCCTGCTGGCAGTACCAACGCTGCAAGGACTGCCGCAGGCGCTGCAAAACTGCGCTGCTCCAACCTAGCGACTGCTCGCCAGCAACCGCAACCTCGGACTCTCTTCCAGTCCGTCGAGAAGGAACCTGGGATCTCAAGCCGCGTAAGCGAAGTGCAACGCCCACCAGATCAGGGCCGAGACCACCCCCGCCACAATGCTGGCCGAGATCAGAACCACAATTGGGCTATCCGCCCCCTTGAACCTCATAATGCCGCGGTTGTAGTCAGCCATTGTTGCCTCCCACCAGCTTCGGCTTTGGGGTGTCGAGGATCTCACTTGGGATACGTGTCGCGATGGGGAAACTCCGTTATCGACCAACCCCCTCATCTCTAGGATAGCCAATTTGGCCCGGATCCGAGCCGCCCCCCAAAGAGGGATCCCCGTCGGGCAAGCCCTACCGCCTCCGCTGGTCGCAAAAGTTAGAGCACAGGAGCCGCCCAGGCAGAGGCTTGGGCAGCCAACTTCCCTGCTATTTAGACAACCTGCCGACGGCGGGGCCCTGCAAGAGACAGTCCACCCGGCCCAGCAGGTATAAAAGGTGCCCTCCCAGGGCTCCGCGCCGCCTAGGCGGCTGAGAAGTCGCCTCTCAGGTTTAGCGAGGGAAAACCACCTGGGCCCGCAACTCGCCGGCAGGATTGGCTTGCGTATGGATGTTGAGGTAGTAGGCCCCGGCCAAGAAGCTGGAGACCTGCTCAACAGATAGGGTACGGGCGGTTTGGTTTAAAGTGACCACAGCACTGCCGCTGGCGGAGCTGGGCACCGCTACCGGCGGTACTTCGGCAGCAGGAGATAGGGTCAAGGTAGCCGTAGAGACTACAGCTCCCGGCGCAGGGGTCGCCGAGTTGCTGCTCCCGCAGCCGCTGAGAAACAAGTCAGCAGCTAGGCAGACGCCCCAAAAAGTTTTGAAGACAAAACGAGGCCGCAAGGCCGAATCCAGCAAAAGCGTCAACAATATGGAAAAAGCTCCTCGGTCGGAGAACAAGCCACCTCAAGTACGGAGCAGGCCGAGCTTCGGATTCACCCTCGGAGAACAAGGTCGCGATTGCCTGAGGAGTTGCCCCTGTTTCTCCGCGATCTTCTTCTCGAGGGGCTTCCCAAGAGGTCGAAGCAGCCCGACTGCCGACTCAGGAGGGGTGGAGGGCCGGAGATGGCCAAGCTCCAAAGCTCTCCCTCGCCAAACTTTCCCAGGCCAGGTTCGCCGATCTGTGGGTTTAATTGAACCGGGCTCGCCGGCGCAAGTTCAGTAAAATTGTCGCGATATCGGTCATCAAGACCTTCGTTGGGGCAGTCGTTCTTATGGCGAGGACAGGGGAGGGGAAAGGCAGCAGCTTAGCTCGAGAAAGGTCTCGGGATCCGGTGCGTCGTCAGCGCCGCTTCACTCAGGCTGCCTCCCCTTCTCGCCACTTGCTGCCTGCTCCGGCTGCCGAGGGATCCCTCTTGGCTTCCCGCCCCCAACCGCTGCGCCTCTCTCGCCAAAGAGCCATTGCCCGGATGCGCCAACGAGCTGCCCAGCCTCGCTGCCTGAGGCGGTCTCCGGCCCTGTTGGAGGTGTTGCTGCGAGGCCTGGGCCTCAGCCTGATGTTGGGCCTGACGATGGCTGGCCTATCGCAACTGCTGCAATCGACCACTCCTGCCCGGCCAGAACAGGATGCGATGCAGGAGCTCCCCTCCACCTTGCCCACAGACCTGTTAAGAGGACAGGAAATCCCCGCTTTGCAGGAGCGCTTGGCTGCTCTGGCCGATCAGCCGGGCCTGACAGCAGGAGCCCTGTTCTGGGAGGTGGAAAGCGGCGCCTTTGCCGGGGTGAGGCCGGATCAGGTTTTTCCTGCCGCCAGCGTCATCAAGATCCCGATTCTCCTGGCTTTTTTGCAGGCAGTGGAAACGGGTCAGGTGCGGCTGGACGAGAGGCTGACTTTGAGAGAAGACCTCAGGGGCGGGGGAGCTGGCGTATTGCAGACCCGTCCCCTCGGATCCCGGGTCTCTGCTCTGGAGGCAGCTACCCTCATGAGCACCATCAGCGACAACTTCGCCGCCAACCTCATCATCGATCGCCTCGGCGGTCGGGAAGCCCTCAACCAAAAGTTTCGCCAGTGGGGGCTGCAGCACACGCAAATTTCCTGGTGGCTGCCGGATTTGGAGGGCACCAACACCAGCAGCCCGCGCGACATGGTCTGGCTGCTCAGCCAGGTGGAGCAGGGGCGAATGCTCAGCCGCCGCAGCCGCGACCGCTTTTTGGACATCCTCTGGCGCACGCAGCGGCCCTCCTATTTTCGCCCCAACTTGGGCCAAGAGGTGCGCATTGCCCACAAGACGGGAACTCTCAGGTCGGTGGTGGGAGATGCCGGCATACTCGATTTGCCCAACGGGCGACGCTACGTGGCAGCAGTGTGGGTAAAGCGGGAAACTCCCAACGATCCCAAAGCCGAAGAGCTAATCGCCAAACTCTCCCAGGCTGCCTATGAGTTTTGGTCTGCCGAAGGCGAGCCCACCGCTTCGGCTGCTGCCGATAGCCCGTAGCCCTAGGGGATCGCCCATCCCGGCAGAGCAGCAGCGTCAAAATTAAAAAGTTGGATCTTAAAAAGTTGGATCAGCCAACATCCAAGCCAGAACGGTGAGGTTATGGCCGAGACTCTTCCCCCTTCCCAAGCTCCTCCAGCAGGGGATCCCCTTATCAAACTGGATCAATTTCTCAAGCTGACGGGAGTTGTGCCCACCGGCGGGCAGGCCAAGCAGCTCATCCAGGCGGGGCAGGTGCGGGTCAACGGCGAGGTGGAAACCCGGCGAGGGCGCAAGTTACGCCTGGGGGATGAGGTGGCAGTAGCGGGCCAAGTTTGGCAGGTGGGCTGGGATGGGAAGAGGATCCAGAGCTCTGCCACAGGGGGAGGTCGGGTCTGCCTCTAGTCAGTCAGGGTTTTGCTGAGAAAAACTGTTCGCGTCAGCGGGACGGCGTCCTTACGTTTCAGGGATGCTCAAGAACCACAAGTTGGTAGGCAGCATTGCTGACTGTGGGTTCTATGAGTTTCGGCGACAGCTAGAGTACAAGTGCAAGCTCTAGAGCTGTCAGTTGGTTGTGGTGAACAGGTTCTTCCCTTCCAGCCAACTGTGTTCAAGGCCTACGGCCCGCTGCCGCGAACGACGGGAAGTTACGCCTGTGAAGACTCCTCTGCCCCCCTACATCCCCCCGTATACGGGGGGACTAAGGGGGGGTTGGGCAACCAACGAGGTATGGGTCGTGGAAGTAGAAAGGAAGCAACGACGCTGGACAAAAGTTCGTTTTTGTTTAGCGTTGTGTAAGTCTTGCGGAGCGGCAAGGTCAAGTAGCCGAGCCCTTGCTCCCCAACTGCAACCAACTCCACAACCGCTGACCTAAGCTGGGAACAGTTTTCTTTTCTTTTTCTCGCTGTGCCTGCGTCCCCTCAGCCTCCTGTGCAGCAGGATTTTCCTCCCTTGCCCCCGCCACCTCCCCGCTCTCCGGCTCTAAGGGTGGTGGAGACAGCTTTCTTAGCCAGCACTGCTGCTTTGATCTGGATCTTGAGCTACACGCCGCTGGCCCCGTTTATGCGTCTGTTTTTCCCCATTCCGGTGGCGCTGGCGGTGATGCGCTGGGATCCCCGCACCGGGGCGATGGCGCTGGCGGTCTCTGCTCTGTTGCTGACGGTGCTGATGGGGCCCACGCGCAGCATTCTCTACGTCATTCCCTACGGCCTGCTGGGCTACTGGTGTGCCCGCCTATGGCGGCGGCGCCTTTCCTGGTATGTCTCGGTGGCCAGCGGCGCTGCCCTCAGCGCTTTCGGCCTCGTTTTCCAGTTGCTGCTCTCCTCGCTGTTGGTGGGGGAAAACCTCTGGACTTACGTCACCATCCAACTCACCGGCTTGACCAACTGGCTGCTGGATGTGTCTCTGGCCAGGCTGGGCGTGTACTGGGTGGCAGAACCCTGGATGGTTCAGGTGGTGGTGGCAGGGTTTATCGCCTTTAACTCCCTGGTCTACGTCTTCACGGTGCATTTGGTGGCAGCTCTGGTGATGGAGCATTTCCGCTGTCCGCTGCCGCCGCCGCCGAAGTGGGTGCAATTTTTGCTGGATTAGCAGCCGCCTATACCTCTAAGGTGACTACCGCCATGGGATAAACTTGTAGACCCTACCCCCATAGCTTCTACCCCTGTTCCTGATGAACCCACTGCCCCCTCCTGCCTACCCCTACCAGTTCCGCGCCCTGGGCTTGATCAAGGGATCCCTAAAATCGATCCCGCAGACTTATGCTCAGGCGACGCTGGTTGCCGCCGATGGCGTAGAGTATCCGGCCACCCCTGGCCGCGCGGAGCTGCTGCGCCCTTTCACCTATTGCATCGAGAGCGGCCACACCTACTGGTACTACGTGCAGCCCCAGCCGCGGTCGGGCGGCACTTTGGGCCTGAGCGTTATCCGCATCCTGGCCTTGCCGGAGGAGGAGCAAGATCCAGATCTGGACGAGCCCTTTCTGCCTGCCCCCGAGGATGTAGAGGAGGGCTTTAACATTCGCGGCATCGTCGAGCCCCACGACGGCTTCATCTGGGTGACGGTGCGGCGCAAGCCCCAGGGGAACAAGCAATTCCCCCCCCTGCAGCTGCGTCTGGAAGGGTTCTTGCCGGGGGCCGTCGCCGGCGAGTTTTGGGATCTGTTGGCGGAGCGGGAGGGTCATAAGCTGCTGCTGGTGGATGGCAGCCGCCTCTTGACAGCGGTGGCCTAACTGCCTAAAACTAACCCAACCTGCTACCCCAGATCCCCAACTGATGGTGTCTGCTGCCGGCTTGTCCCAACGGGTTGCTCGTCTCTCTCCTTCCGCAACGCTGTCGATTTCGGCTCTGGCCAAGGCCATGCGGGCAGAGGGTCTGGATGTCTGTATCCTGAGCGCTGGCGAGCCGGACTTCGACACCCCTGAGCACATTCGGGCTGCCGCCATCCGCGCCCTGGAAGAGGGCAAAACCCGCTACGGCCCCACTGCCGGGATCCCCACCCTGCGCCAGGCGGTGGCAGACAAATTGCGCCGAGAAAACGGCTTGGACTACAGCCCCGACCAGATCCTGATTAGCAACGGCGGCAAGCAAACCCTGTTTAACCTGGCCATGGTGCTCCTGGATCCCGGCGACGAGGTGATCCTGCCCGTCCCCTACTGGGTTAGCTATCCCGAGATGGTGGCTCTGGCCGGGGCCAAGGTGGTGCGGGTGGAGACGCAAGAGGGCCAGGGGTTCAAGCTCACCGCCGACCAACTGCGCCAGGCCCTCACCCCCCGCAGCAAGTTGCTCATCCTCAACTCGCCGGCCAACCCCACCGGCGCTGTCTATCACCGGCAGGAGCTGGCAGCTTTGGCAGAGGTGATCCTCTCGGTTCCCCATCTCTATGTGGTCTGCGATGAGATCTACGAAAAGCTGGTTTACGGCCAAGCCCGCCACATCAGCCTGGGATCCCTTTGCCCTGACTTGATGCCGCGACTGATCCTCAGCAGCGGCTTCGCCAAAGCCTATGCCATGACCGGCTGGCGGATTGGCTACTTGGCGGGCCCTAAGCCCATCATCGAGGCGGCCATCAGCCTGCAAAGCCACAGCACCTCCAACGTCTGCACCTTTGCCCAGTACGGCGCCCTGGAGGCTCTCACCAGCCCCCTCTCGGCGGCAGCGGTGGAGAAGATGCGCCAAGAATTCTGGCAGCGACGGGATCTGATGGTGCAAGGGATCCGCACCTTGCCGGGGGTGACTTTCCCGGAGCCGGAGGGCGCATTTTATGTGTTTGTCAACATCGGCCAAACCGGCTTGGGTTCGGTAGAGTTTTGCCAACGGCTGCTCAAAGAACATCACGTGGCCGCCGTGCCGGGGGTGGCCTTCGGGGCAGAGTCCTACATCCGCCTCTCCTATGCCGCCGACCGCGCCACGCTTGAAAAAGGACTGGAACGGCTGCACCGCTTCCTGTCTTCCCTCTGAGGGGGCAGGAGGAGGGCTGAAGACAAGGGCTGGCCGAGACTTCTCTACAAAACGGTGGCGCAGCAAACCAACAGCAGGGGCTGGTGCCTGGCAGAGGCAGGAGAAGACTCTTGGCTCAGGCCTACCGTGAAGTCCTCGAGGCGATGCTGAGGGAGCGCTAAGATGGCTCCCACCCAAAAGTCTCCCAAAAAATTGCCCGCTGGCTTTACCCTCAAATGGTCTGCCGAGAGTGTGGAAAAGCTGGGATCCCTCTTGCCGGGCGAGATCTTGCTGGCAGTCCTGCTGGACCATTGGGAGCAACTGCCCAAAGCATTGCAACAAGAGTGCCTGCTGCAGGCCCACCGCATTCGCGTGGAACGGCTGGTGGTCAGCCAAAACTTCACCATCGCCACCATTGAGCAACTGCTAAGCAACTGTTGAACGAGACCCGTTGATCCCGATCCGCTCGGTGGGAATTCCGCTCCAAAGGATCTCTGTCCTAGAGTGCCAGGCAACGGCAGAACCACGTCCTGTGCTACGGTCAGAGTAGGTTAGTGCTCTTCCCCGGCTTTTCAACCTGTGCTCCCTCCCCCGCTAGCGGACGGCCATCCCAGCCTCTCTCTTTTCTACTCCTCGCTAAAGCTCTCCATCGTCTGCGAAGCAGCAGCAGGGCAGCAAGGGGAGTGCCATCGCTATTTTTTAAGGGTCGCATAGCGTCAGCGCGCTGTGAGACGAGCGGGTTTTGATTGGGGCACTTACTTCTTATGAAAGCAGTGGATTTGGCCAAAGCTATCCAGCAACGGCGCACCTTCGCCATTATTTCCCACCCCGATGCCGGGAAGACCACCCTTACGGAAAAGCTGCTGTTGTACGGGGGGGCGATTCAAGAAGCAGGGGCGGTGAAGGCCCGTCGCGCCCAAAAGCGGGTTACCTCCGACTGGATGGAGCTGGAAAGACAACGGGGCATTTCCATTACCTCGACTGTGTTGCAGTTTGACTACCGCAACATTCGCCTCAACTTGCTCGATACTCCCGGCCACCAAGACTTCAGCGAAGACACCTACCGCACCCTGGCGGCGGCTGATAACGCTGTGATGCTAGAAGACGCCGGCAAAGGGCTAGAACCCCAGACCCGCAAGCTGTTTGAAGTCTGTCAACTGCGGAAGTTGCCGATCTTTACCTTCATCAACAAGATGGATCGCCCCAGCCGGGATCCCCTCGAGCTGATGGACGAAATCGAGACGGAGCTGGGCCTCAAGCCCTATCCTGTAACCTGGCCGATTGGCTCAGGGGAGCGCTTCACAGCTTTGTTTGACCGGCGGACTCAGGAGTTTCACTTCTTTGAGCGAGTCTCGGGGGGGCGGCTGCGGGTCAAAGATACCGTCGTTAAACTCGGGGATCCGCAAATTGAAGAACTGATTGAAAAGGATCTCTATTACCAATTTAAAGAAGAGCTGGAGTTATTGGATGGCCTCATGCCCAGCTTGGATCTCAAACAGGTTCATGCTGGCCAGCAAACCCCCGTCTTTTTCGGCAGCGCCATGACCAACTTTGGGGTGGAGCTGTTTCTCAATGCGTTTATCGAGTACTCCCTGCCGCCAATGCCCCACGAGAGCACGGCAGGGCTGATCCCACCCGAACATCCTGAGTTCACCGGCTTTGTCTTTAAGCTGCAGGCCAATATGGATCCCCGCCACCGGGATCGCATTGCTTTTGTACGCATCTGCTCCGGTAAGTTCGAGAAGGACATGGTGGTCAACCATGCCCGCCTCAATCGCCCCATCCGTCTCTCCTATCCCCAAAAATTGTTCGCCCAAGAGCGCATCTCCATCGATGAAGCCTATCCTGGCGATGTCATCGGCCTCAACAACCCCGGCATCTTCAGGATTGGGGATACCATCTACACCGGCCCGAGGTTGCGCTACGCCGGGATCCCCAGCTTTTCGCCGGAGCTATTTGCCTATCTGAAAAATCCCAACCCCTCCAAGTTTAAACAGTTCCAGAAGGGGGTGGCGGAGCTGCGGGAAGAAGGGGCGGTGCAGATTATGTATTCCCTCGACGAGTCGAAACGGGATCCGATCGTGGCGGCAGTGGGCCAGTTGCAGTTTGAGGTGCTGCAGTACCGCCTGGAACACGAATACAATGTTGAAACCCGACTGGAGATGCTGCCCTACACCCTGGCCCGCTGGGTAGAAAACGGCTGGGAAGTCCTCCAGAATTTCCCCAGCCTGTTTAACACCCTCATTGTCAAAGACATTCAAGATAGGCCGGTTCTCCTCTTTAAAAACGAGTGGACCTTGCAGCAATTTATCAGCAGCAACCCCAAAATTAAGCTGAGCAAAATTGCTCCCATCGCGGATCTTGGCCCCGAATCCAAGGACGGCTCCTAAGGCCACTCAGAGCAACCTTCTCCGGGAACCTGCAAGTTCCGCTACCTGACCAAAGCTTTGCTGCTGTCTGGGATCGGGGTTGACATCTTCTCGCTGCCTGGCAATCTCGTTTTTGTAGATCCCAGCAATTTCTTTTTCTTCTTTTTTGGGTCATGCTTGCCAGGTCTTATTTCCAAGGCAAACCCATGGCAGTCGATAAACCGCTTTGCGACCGCTCGTTGTGGGGGCTGGATCCGCAGGCTATTTTTTTGAATCACGGCTCCTACGGCGCGACCCCGAAAACGGTGCTGCAGGCCCAGCGAGCCTGGCAAGAGCGCCTAGAGGCCCAGCCGGTACAGTTTATGGGGGAAGAGCTGCCGCGGGCTTTGCGGGCGGCGGCGGCAGAGCTGGCCCAGTTTGTTGGGGCTGAGCCTGAAAACCTTGTGTTTGTGGAAAATGCCACCGGCGGCGTCAATGCCGTGCTGCGCTCGCTGTCGTTTCGGCCAGGGGATCAGATCGCCTACACCAGCCACAGCTATGGGGCCGTCCGCCAGGCGTTGCGCTATGTCTGTGAACGCTGGGGGGCGGTGCTGGCGGAAGCCCAGGTTCCCTTTCCGATTGCGGGGCCGGAGCAGGTTTTGGCGGCGTTTGCGGCCATTCTCACCCCCCAGACTCGGCTGGCGGTGCTGGATCACCTCACCTCGCCCACGGCTCTGGTCTACCCCTTGGCGGAGCTGATTGGCCTCTGTCGAGAGCGCGGGATCCCAGTCTTGGTGGACGGGGCCCATGCGCCGGGGGTTCTCCCGTTGGAGTTGGAAAGCTTAGGAGCCGATTGGTACACCGGCAACGCCCACAAGTGGCTGTTTGCCCCCAAGGGCTGTGCCTTCCTGTGGGTGGCCCCCCACCGCCAGGCCCAAACCCATCCCCTGGCCATCTCCCACGGCTACGGGCAAGGGTTCACAGCCGAGTTCGACTGGGTGGGCACCCGCGATCCCAGCGCCTGGCTGGCCATCTCGGCAGCCCTGGCCTTTATCCAGGAGCTGGGGGTGGAGAGGCTGCGCCAGCACAACCACACGCTGCTGCTGCAGGCGCGGCAGGTGCTCTTGGAACAATTGGAAGGGATCCCACCTGCCCCGGAGCGGATGCTGGGCTTTATGGCCACCCTGCCCCTGCCACCCTTCTGGCAACAGTGGATCCCGGAGCTGCCTTTGGCGGAGCGGGCCCGCCGCCTGCACGACTACCTCTGGCAGGTGCACCGCATCGAGGTTCCCATCCTTCCCTTTGCCGGGCAGCTTTGGGTGCGCATCTCGGCCCAGGTCTACAACCACCTGGCTGAGTACGAACAGTTGGCGCTAGCCTTGCAGCGGCTGCCGGAGTGATGTGCGCCCTCACCCCCAACCCCTCTCCCTCCGGGAGAGGGGAGATGGAACGGTCTCGCCACCCCCGTCTTGGGTTTGGGTTGCCGGGAAAGTTCGGCTAGAGTCAGATCAGTAGCTGCGTTCACTTCTTGCTCGGATCCTCATGCTCTCTCTGGCTGCCACGCAAGCCCATCTAGGCCCGATCGATCTGGATCGCCTGCTCACGCCTGAGATCCAGCGGCCAGCCCGCTACCTGGGGAAAGAGTTCGGCGCCGCCCACCGCCCCTGGGAGTCGGGGCGGGTGCGGTGGGTGCTGAGCTACCCGGAGCTGTACGAGGTGGGGGCCTCCAACCTGGGCCACCTCATCCTCTACAACATCCTCAACGCCCAGCCAGACCAGTTGTGCGACCGCACCTACCTGCCGGGACCGGATCTGGCGGCCCGGATGCGGCAGTTGCAGATCCCGCTGTTTGCCGTAGAATCGCGCCGCCCCTTGCGCGCTTTCCACATCATCGGCTTCAGCCTGGCCTACGAGCTGGGGGGCACCAACATCTTAGAGATGCTGGATCTGGCCGGGATCCCCCTCAAATGGTGGGAGCGCCAGCCCTTTACCCCGCAAGAGTGTCCCCTGATCTTTGCCGGCGGGCCCACCGCCACCTCCAACCCAGAGCCCTTTGCCGACTTTTTCGATTTCTTTGTCTTCGGGGATGGGGAAGAGGTGCTGCCGGAGATCGGCCAGGTGCTGGCTCAATCTCTAGCCAAGCCCCGCCGCGAGGTGCTCTTGGAGCTGGCCCAGGTGCCGGGGGTGTATGTGCCCCAGTTTTACGAGGGGATCCCGCCCCGCCCCATCGTGCCCGGCGTGCCGGAGCGCATCCGCCGCCGCGTGGCCCTGCCCCAACCGCAGTACTCCATTGGCCTAGTACCGCTGGTGGCAACCGTCCACGACCGCCTGGTCATGGAAGTGCGGCGCGGCTGTACCCGCGGCTGTCGCTTTTGCCAACCCGGCATGCTCACCCGCCCGGCTCGCGATGTGGATCCGCAAGCGGTGGTGGAGGCGGTGGTGCAGGGCCTGCGCAAAACCGGCTACAGCGAATTTTCCCTTTCTTCCCTCAGTTGCTCCGACTACCTCTCCCTGCCGGCGGTGGGGGCCGAGCTGCACAATCGCCTGCTGGGGGAGCACGTCGCCCTCTCGCTGCCCAGCCAGCGGGTGGATCGCTTCGATGAGCAAATTGCCGCCATCATGAAGGGATCCCGCCGCTCGGGGCTGACCTTTGCCCCAGAAGCCGGCACGCAACGGCTGCGGGACATCATCAACAAGGGTCTTAGCGATGTTGACCTCATTCGCGGCATTCGCACCGCCGTCCAGGAGGGCTGGGACAAGATCAAGCTCTATTTCATGATCGGCCTGCCGGGAGAGACTGACGCCGATGTCATTGGGATTGCCCGCACGGTTGAGATGCTGCAGCGAGAATGTGCGGCCTTGGGTCACAAGAAGGTGGAGTTTACCCTCACGGTCTCCAACTTTGTCCCCAAGCCCCACACCCCCTTCCAGTGGCACCGGGTGGACTACGCCGACGTGCAGCGCAAGCAGGCCTTGCTGCAAAAGGAGCTGCGGCGGCTGCGGGGGGTCAAAGCCCACTTCACCGACATCCGCTTCAGCATCCTGGAAGACTTTATTGGCAAGGGGGATCGCTCCCTGGGCCACATGATCGAGCAGGCCTGGCGGGCCGGCGCCGGCCTGGACGCCTGGTGGGAAAACATCGACGCCGCCTATGCCGCCTGGGTCAAGGCCTACTGCGGCGAAGCGGTGGATCCCAGCGCCGATCCGGTTGCCCTCTGCGCCCATCTCCCCATGCGCGAATTGGGCCTGGAGGATCCCTTGCCCTGGGATCACATCGATACCGGCATCGACAAAAAATGGCTGCAGAAAGACTACCGCCGCGCCCTGGAAGCCATCACGGTGGAAGACTGCTCCTTTGAGAAGTGCTCCGCCTGCGGCATCTGCGGCCCCGGCTTTGGCCACAACATCGTCATCCCGCCCCCGCCCGTCCCACCCCTGCAAAGCCGGCCCACCCCCACCCCAGATCCCCTGGAGCCGCAGCCGCCCGCCCAGCGCTTCCGCATCACCTACGGCAAAACTGGGGATCTGCGCTGGCTGGGCCACCTGGATCTGATGCGGCTGTGGGAACGGGCCTGTCGGCGAGCGGGGCTGCCTCTGGCCTTTAGCGGCGGTTACCACCCCATGCCCCGCCTGGCTAACGCCAACGCCCTGCCCATCGGCCAGGAAGGCTATGGGGAGATCCTCGATCTGGAACTCCTGGCCCGCCCCGGGGCTCCCTTTACCCCGGAGGAGCTGCGCGCCCTGCTGGCCGAGCAACTGCCCCCCGAAATTCCCATCCAGGCCATTCAAGAGATCGGCCTGCGGGATCCCTCGGCTACCGAAGCGGTTTACGCCGCCGAATATCAACTCAGCGTGAGCTGCGAGTTGCCCGAAGCCGACTGGCCGACCTGGGTTACCCAGATCCTGGATGCGCGGGAAATTTGGATTGAAAAATCCACCAAATCCGGCAAACCCTGTCGCTTCAACGCTCGCCCCCTGCTCTACTACCTGGAGTTTCAGGGCCTGGCCCCCGACGGCAGCGCCCGCCTCCTCTACCGCGGCAGTTGCCGCAACGACGGCGCTTACCTGCGGCCCAATCAACTCGTGCAAATGGCCGAGTCCTTGGGCTTGCCCCGCTGGACGCTACAGATGGCCAGGCGGCTGCGTCTGCTGTGGCAAGACGGCACCTCCGATCCCGACTGAGGAGCGGCCTCAGGATCGACCGGACAAAAAGGAGACCAAGGCTGGGCTCTGCCCCTGTCTGGAGGGGGGGATCCGACAGGCGCTATGTTGTCTATTGCTGGCTTCTGCCGCTGCGGAGCTTGCCGGGATCAACTTGGCCAAAGGCAGGGCAGGCAGCAGGCAACAGTTTGATCGGATTCTGAAATGGAGACCCAGAAGGATAGCTTGGCGGCCCTGTACTTTAGTTAGTACGGTGCGGAAAAGCCCGCAAGCAACTTCGGTTGCTCGCCAATGGTGCTCAGGGAGTTAGTATACTTGTTGATGAGGCGTACCGTTTCCAGGCGAGCACCTAATCACGGTGAAAAACCCGACCGGTGGCAAGCGCCGAGGAGATGTCAACGTCTCAACCAACCTGATCAGAAAAGGTAAGCAGAACCTTGGAACTTTGCCCCAAGGAACTGTCCAGAGGCGGCTTGACAACGCCTTTACGAGTTCGTCTGTGGACTGCGTAAGAATCCCCCGCTTTCAGGCGGAGGGAGTGTCAACCCTAACTCAGTACCCAGGGCAGGTAACGGGCGCAACAGGGCCCAGTCGATAGGCGGTACAGAGAGGTGTGCCCCTGTGGCCTGGCTCTAGCACTATATTTTTTCTCCTGAGAAGGTGTTTCTTTCCGCGTGCAAACCCTGTCTTTCTGTGGATCTAGGCTGGCACGATTGGGGTTCTGCCACGAACCATCGTCTAATCTCTTCTGGGATGTCTGAGGCGGAGGGGTGTCATCTTGCCTCCTGAGCCTATCCATCAATCCCCATGCAAATCCCACCCAATCCTAAGGATCCGATGAGCTTGGACTCACCTCATCAATGGTGGAGTGGAAGCCCAGCAAATCGGTCATCCTCCGTCAAAGCAGAGCTTAGGGTAATGGACAGCCTCATGATGAATCGATTCTGGCTAAAAAAACTTGAGCGGATCCCGCCAAAAGGACAGCGCCTCGCCGCAAGGAGGGTTCAATCCACAACCGCAGGCCCTGGGGGCGGGGAGGAACGTTAATGCCCAGGCAGATTGTAATTGATGAGCAACACCGCGTCGCTGCTGTTTTTGCCGAAGACCAAGTCCAAGAGCTGATCGTTGCCAGTGGCACCTACCAGGTGGGAGACGTCTACGTCGGGATCGTCGAGAACGTCCTGCCCAGCATCGACGCTGCCTTTGTCAACATTGGCTCCGGCGAACGCAACGGGTTTATTCACGTCAGCGACCTAGGCCCGCTACGCCTCAAGCGCAACCATGCCTCCATCTCGGAGCTGGTTCTGCCACAGCAAAAGGTGCTGGTGCAGGTTATGAAGGAGCCCACCGGCAACAAAGGGCCACGCCTCACCGGCGATCTGGCCTTTCCAGGGCGGTACTTGGTGCTGCGACCCTACGGCAAAGGGGTTCATCTGTCCCGCCGCATCGAGGATCGGGAAGAACGCAATCGCCTCAAGTCGCTGGCTATTTTGATCAAACCCCCCCAGATGGGCCTGTTGGTGCGCACCGAGGCCGAGGGGGTGTCTGAAGAGGCGATGATCGAAGACCTGGAGCAATTGAAAAAGCTCTGGGAGGATATTCAACAGCAGTATCAGGCGGCACGGGGTCCGGGGCTGCTCAGCCGAGATGACGATTTTATCCAGCGAGTGCTGCGGGATGTCTACTCGGAGGACGTCAACCGCATCGTTACCGACTCGCCGGAAGGGGCGAAGCGGGTGCGTAGCTATTTGCAAGGTTGGAACAAGGGCCAGATGCCGCCCGGTGTTGTGGTCGATGCCCACCGCGAACCCACCCCCATCCTGGAGTATTTCCGGGTCAATGCAGTCATCCGGCAGGCGCTGCGACCCCGGGTGGATCTCCCCTCCGGCGGCTACATCGTCATTGAGCCCACCGAAGCCCTGACGGTGATCGATGTCAACTCTGGCTCTTTCACCCAATCGGCCACCTCTCGCGAGACAGTGCTGTGGACCAACTGTGAGGCGGCTACCGAGATTGCCCGTCAACTGAGGCTGCGCAACATTGCCGGCGTGATCGTGGTGGATTTCATCGACATGGATTCCCGCCGCGACCAGTTGCTGGTTTTGGAGCACTTCAACAAGGCCCTCTCCAGCGACAAAGCTCGCCCCCAGGTGGTTCAGTTGTCGGAATTGGGGCTGGTGGAGCTCACCCGCAAGCGGCAGGGGCAAAGCCTTTACGAGATCTTCGGCCACTCTTGTCCTACTTGTGAGGGGCTAGGGATCCTGGCCCGCCTGCCAGGAGCTGAGCCAGGACGGCTGTTGACGGTCGAAAGTGGCCTGCCGGTAACGTTGCCCACTGAGGGGGAGGACGGTTCCAGCCCAAGCCTGCTCCAGGAGGGCGACTCGCAGCGGGCGGGCCTGCGGCTGGGGAGCAATGGGGTGTCGCGAACCGAAGGCCGTGTCTCCCTGAGCCGCTCCCGTACTGCCCCAGAACAGCGACCGGATCTGGAGGAATCGCGAATTGAGGTGGGGCGCAAACGCTCCCGCGACGAGTGGGTGGATCCCCGCGTAGGCCAGCGCCCGGTTTCCCGGAGCGGAGAGGCAGAAGGGGGCAGTCTGGAGGTGCCTGGGGAAGATCTCTTGCAGCCGGCAGGGGGCGGGGCGGAGCAGAAGCGCAAAGAATCCCGGCGTCCCAGCCGGGGAGAAGATGGGGAAGAGCAGGGCTCCCACAGAGACCAGCCTACCGCGGGGCGATCCGCTCGCGCCGGTGGGGTGGAGTCCTCAGAAAGCCGTCCAGCCCGGCAAGCCATTACTGTGGAGATGACCCCCTTGCAACAGCGGGTCTACTCAGAGTTAGGGCTGTCGCCGCTGTTGCTTCTGGATCAGCCACCGCCCTCGGGCCGCGACACGGTGGTTATGGTGGCCCTGCCGGGCACTGTAAAGATGGCCAGCCCGGAAGAGGCGGAGGCCGGTGCAACTTCTGCCAACGGCACGGCGGAGACGGTTGCCCCTGAAGCCGCAGCTTTGCCGGAGCAGGAGCCGGTAAATACTCTTCCCCCGCCAGCACCCTCCGAGCCGCAAACTCCTCCGCCTGTATCATCGATGGCGGAGCCGCCGGCAACGGTGACGCCCCAGGAGGTAGTCATCGACCCGTCTCAGCAATCTCCGGCGGCCTCCAGACGACGGCGCTCCCGCAGCAGCTAGCCGGCCCGCTGAGCCCGGGAGCAAACCTCGCCGTTGGTCGGTTGGCTCGGTCAAGAGGATGGTTGGCTCCGGAGTTGGGGGTGTGGACAAGGTGGTGCAGCCCAGCCTGAAGTGGGAGGGATCCCTGTGGCAACAGGGGATGCGGCGGGTGGCAGGCGTGGATGAGGTGGGGCGGGGGGCCCTGGCGGGGCCGGTGGTGGCGGCGGCGGTGATTTTGCCGGCCCATCTGGATCCGGAGGCGCTGTCAGGGGTGAGAGACTGCAAACAACTGCGCCCGCCGCAGCGCGCCCACTGGGCGGAGCGGATTGCCCAAGTAGCCCTGGCCGTAGGCATTGGCAGCGCCTCTGCCGCCGAGATCGACCAGCTCAACATTCGCCAGGCCACGCTGCTGGCCATGCAACGAGCTCTGGCGCAGGTGGGGGAAGTGGAGCACATCCTGCTGGATGGGTTGCCGTTGGCAGAGCTGGGATCCCGGCAGACGGCCCTGGTCAAAGGGGATCAGCTTAGCCTCTCCATCGCCGCCGCTTCCATCGTGGCCAAAGTCTGGCGGGATACCCTGATGCAGAGCTGGGATCACCAGTACCCCGGCTACGGCTGGCGCACCAACGTCGGCTATGGCACGCAGGAGCACCGACTGGCGCTGCAGCGCTTGGGGCCAAGCCCCCAGCACCGCCGTAGCTTTGCCCCCCTGCGAGACTTGCAGGCAGGCGAAATTGGAGGGTAGGATAGAGTCCACGTACTGCCCACGTAGCTCAGCGGACTAGAGCACTGGGTTCCGGTCCCAGGGGTCGGAGGTTCGAATCCTTTCGTGGGCGTTTCTTCCAGAAGCAGACAGCGAAGGAGCACTTCTCTCAGCAGGATCTGGATCTAAGCCTTAGCTAGGGGCTCGCAGTGGGTTCTGGTAGCACATAAACGGACTCCACCTGGCCTCCTGCTGCTGGCACGGCCTGGATGGTGCCTTTTTCGATGTGATAGATGACTTTTTCTGCTTGCAACTGATTTTCCCCTTGGCGGATGGTGACCTGGCCCTCCAGCTCGATCCGCTGCTCCCGGCTGTAGTACACCGCTCTCTGGGCGCGGGCCGTGAGGCGCTCGGCGGGAAAGCTGAGGGTGACATTGCCGGTGGCTACAAACACCCCCGTGTTGGCATTGGCCTCCTGGACATCGGCGCTGATGCTGAGGGCACGCGGGTTTTGCCCCCAAGCCAGGCTGGGGATCGCCAGCAGCAGCGCCACCCCCACCGCCCAGGCTACCCCCCTTAGCTGGCACCTGTTTTTCTGCTCAAGGTCGATCCCGACCGCCATGCGCCTCACCCCAATCAAACCACCCCACCTGCGAGTCTAGCCCGGGATCCCTGGCCCCGCTGGCGGGGCAGCGCGTTAGTCCTTACCATTTCCTCCCTTGGGCAGGCCTTGGGCCAGTTGCTTTTCCAGCTCGCTGACCCGCTGCAGTAACTGGCGGTTGGTTTCCAGCAGCTCGCGGGCTTGGCTGCTGAGATAGGGATCCGATTCCCACCAGTTGATCCCAATCTCCTTGGCCTTGTCCACCGAAGCGATCAGCAGCCGAATGCGCACATTGAGCAGCTCCACATTGCCCACCGAAACGGTGATATCCCCGGCGATGACAATCCCCTTGTCCAAAACCCGCTCCAAGACATCGGCCAGAGAGGAGCCATGCGTTGCCGTGGCCAGGGGTTGAGAGGTAATAGGCACAGAGAATTTCCCTCCAAAGTGTGCGAAAGCATACAAATATCAGCCGGGCAGTTGATCCAGCAAATAGTTGAGCACCTGGGCTCCTTCCTCGTAGCGCTTGCCGGCCCTGGGCAACAGCACGTCGGCGCACAGAGCGCGAAAATCGGCATTGTCCTTGCTCACCGCCAGCTCGTGCTCCTTGACAATGCGTCCGATCATCAGACAACTGCGCAGGCTGGGGTGGCGGGTCAGATCCAATTTGCGGCGAAAAGCGCGGACGATGTGGACGATCTTGAGCGCATCAGGGGCAGAGAGACCGATGCGCGCGGTGAGGATCTCCTTTTCGGTCTCGATATCCGGCTCGCCGATATCGATGGTGATCATCCGATCCAGCAGCGCATCCTGGGCCTTGTGAACTCCGGTGTATTCCTCTGGGTTGGAGGTGAAGATGGCCCGGAACTGGGGATGCACCCGCAGATACTCCGAGCGGTTGCTGTCCGGCGGCAACACCAGCAGCCTCTCTTCCAAAGCGCTCAGGAGGGCGTTGTTGGCCTCCGGGCGGGAGCGGTTGAACTCGTCGTAGATGAGGGTGAACCCCTCGCGGCAGGCCAAGGTGAGGCGGGCATCCACCCAGCGCTGCTGCACATCCTCCTCCGTCTTCACCACCGAGTGGATAAAGTTGTCCACCACCCGCCGATGGGTAAAGCCGGTGCGCCCCCCGATCAGGTCGGAAGAATCGAAGCGATCGTCGCCGTAGATCAGCATGATGGGACGGCCCAGCAGGCTAGCCAGATGCATCGCCAGGGTAGTCTTGCCCGTGCCCGAAGGGCCCCGCAGATGCACCGCAAAACCCGATTGCAGATAGCGCAAAGCGCGGCGGGTAATCCGCTCGATGTAAGGAGTGTTTACGAACTGGCGGGGACGCGCCTGCAGAACCGTGGCCATAGCAATACCCAACTCTCAATTGCCTTGACGCTCTTGCCTCGACTATAGCGGCAACGGTCTTCTTGCGCTCACAGGTGTTAGGCCGGGATCAGATGGCAACCGTCGCTGACACCATACGCCGCAAGGTGGCCAGGATCTCGGAGGGATCCACCCCCAGATCCACCGCACCGCGGGCCAGCAGATCCCGCACCCGCTCCCGATCCCCGATCACCTGCAGCAAAGTTAGATCGGGAGCCTGCGCTTGCAGGTTGGTTACATAGTTGTTGACGTAGGCCATGATGCGATCCGAACTTGCCTCCTGCGGGGGCGCGGGCCGAACTGGAGCAGGTTCAGGTGGTGGCGGAGTCACCACAGGCTGAGGGGGAGGAGGAGCCGCCTCTTCTGAGACCGCAACCACAGGCTTTGGCAGGGAAACCTCAGCCGAAACCGTTTTCGAGGCATTGGCCGAGCTCTCAGACTTTTCACCTTCCAAGCCCTCAGAAGGGATGATGGGTTGGGCCTCTGGGATCCCATTCCCCCAGACCTGCTCGTGCAACGCCCTGCGGAAAGCCGCCAAAGCTTGCCGCAGAGCCTGGGCCTCTGCCCGCTGATCCTGAGCGACCTGAGCCAGCTCCTGCCGCGCGAGCTGCTGCAAAGCCTGTACCCGCTGCCGCAACTCAGCATAAAAAGACTGGCGAGCTTGTCGAGTTTGGCCGGCCATGGTCTGCCGGGCCTGTGCACAGGTGCTCAGCAATCTCCCCACCGTCGCTGTCAAGTTGGCTTGAAAAGTCTGCAGCTCCTGCTGCTGGGCCTGCGATTGGGCGGCTCGCTCTTGAGCCATGCGGGAGAGAAGCTCCGCCACCGCTTTGACCCGCTGGGCCACAGCCTCCATGCGAGAATGCTCGTCCAAGGCCCGCTGCGCCGCCCGGCTCTGGTTGAAGCTCTTCAGTTGCCTACGGGTTTGCTCCCTCTGTTGCCGGATTGCCTCTTGTCGTTCCCGGCGGCGTTGCTCCAGCTCGGCTATCAGAGCTCGGTGCTGCTCCAGACGCTGCTGCCGGGATTGACTGAACAAACTTTGATTCTGGGCCACCCGTTGGTTGTGGGCCATGGCCCACTGTTCCCGCAAACTCATGGCGCTCCCTCTCTCCTGTTGGTTTTTACTTTGACACTCCCACCGCCTAAAGGCGGGGGATTCTTACGCAGTCCACAAAAGAACC
>NZ_JANSHP010000095.1:0-44202 GCF_047502605.1 Synechococcus sp. RC10A2 | reverse complement strand
ATTCTCGGAAGCTCCCGTCTACAGCCCGTCAGGGCTTAGCGGGAGAGGATGTCACACTCTTGTCTAGATCCACACACGAATTCTGTAAGATACCCGCACGAGACCAGGGGGACTAACCTGTTGACCCCGCTCCTGGGTCGGTGGAGCTCTGGCAACGCGCGACGTAGTGGGGGCAGCGACAGGGGCCCAGGGGGTTCACAGCACAGGGCAGATAGGGCGAGCGAGAAAAGTAGCGGCAGGAGGGATCCCAACTCGAGGTGGGCTGCAGCTGGTGGGAGGGAGTGGGCTCATCCCAGCTTGAGGGGCGACGGGAGCCTCTCTTTTCCAGCAGAGGGAGCAACTGGGCCAAGAACGTCAGGCCCAACCACAAACCGACTCCCAGGATCAGCGCTGGCACCATTGCCCTCCTCCGTCGGCCAACAGCCTTGTCTTCCAACCAGAACCAGCCTAGGCCAGCCGGTTGGCAGAGGGCCAGCCTTGGCAGACAGTTTCGCAACTGTCCTGGTTAGCCAGCGAAGAGCCGGGAGAAAAAACGACTAGAGTGAGAAATGGAGCCGTTACCTCGTTTTTGAATGCCATGACCACCTCCACCCTCGATGCTGCCGCCATCCTTGAGGCGTTGCGCCCGGTTCAAGATCCGGAGCTGCGCCGCAGCCTGGTGGAACTGAACATGATCCGCGACATTCGCGTCGAGCCCAAGCGGGTGGCCTTTACCCTGGTGCTGACCACGCCGGCCTGCCCCTTGCGGGAATTCATTGTGGACGAGTGCAAAGCTGCCATCCGCCGCTTGGCCCCAGTTGAAGCCATTGATGTCACAGTAACGGCGGAAACCCCCCGCTCCCCTTCTCTGCCGGATCGCCAGTCTGTCCCCGGCGTGCGCAACATCATCGCCATCTCCAGCGGCAAGGGAGGCGTGGGCAAAACCTCCGTCTCGGTCAATGTGGCCGTGGCCCTGGCCCAGAGCGGAGCGCGGGTGGGGCTGCTGGATGCCGATATCTACGGCCCCAATGTGCCGCTGATGCTGGGCCTCCAGGATCGCTCTTTGTTGGTGCGCAAGCGGGAGGACGGCGGCGAAGACATCTTCCCCCTGGAAAATTACGGCGTCAAGATGGTGTCGATGGGCCTGCTGGTGGGGCGGGATCAGCCGGTGATCTGGCGGGGGCCAATGCTCAACGGCGTCATCCGGCAGTTTCTCTATCAGGTGCAGTGGGGGGAGCTGGACTATCTCATCGTGGATATGCCCCCCGGCACCGGCGACGCCCAACTGACCCTGGTGCAGGCGGTGCCCTTGGCCGGCGCCGTGATCGTCACCACACCGCAGTCGGTGGCCCTGCTGGATAGCCGCAAGGGCTTGAACATGTTTCGCCAGTTGGGGGTGCCCATCCTCGGCATTGTCGAGAACATGAGCTACTTCATTCCCCCCGACCTGCCGGATCGCCAGTACGACATCTTTGGCTCAGCAGGCGGAGAGACCACGGCCCGCGAGCTGGGTGTCCCACTGCTGGGGCGGATCCCGCTGGAAATTGCCCTGCGGCAGGGGGGAGATGCGGGCCAGCCCATCGTGGTCGGTCAGCCTGAGTCTGCTTCTGCCCAAGCTCTGCAGCAGATCGCCAAAACCTTGGCCGGCCGCGTCTCCATGCTGGCCTTGGGGGCCGGCTAGAAGCGCTCCGCTTCCACCAACGACACCCCGAAGCTGCGTCCTCCCAAGACAATGCCCTCTTGGGCCTTGCCGCGCACGGTTACGGTGCTGTTCATGGCCGGCAAGCCCTTGTCGGTGATGACCCAGAGGGAGCCGCTGCTGTCTTGGATCTCGTACACACCCTGGCCGAACACCCCTATCTGGTTGACCACGCGACCGCGGACGTACACATTGGTGTAGCGGGAAGGATTTTGTTCGATCTGGGCAATCGGGGTTGTGCCAATGCCTAAGCGCGCCAACGGCCCACATCCTGTCAGGGCTAGGCTGGCACAGAACAAGAGTACCAGGGATCCACCGCGGAACGATTGGCCGAGTTGCCGTTTCATGGGTTGCTTCCCTCACGAGCCCTTGCTCTCACCATAGCAAGCCGGCAGCAGATCCACCGCCAAGCTAGAACTTCTCGCCAATGCCAAAGTGCAGTTGAGGCCGGCCGGCCTCCCCTTGCCCGATGGCGTAGTCGATGCGCAGCGGCCCCAAGGGAGATTGGATGCGGATGCCGGCCCCCAGCCCCAAGCCGCTGCCCGGCTTGTTGCGCACCGCCGCCGGATTGCCGATGACCGCCGCGCCGCTGCCCAGATCGGTGCCGTAGTCGGCGAAGACCACCGCCCCCACCGGGTCGAACAGGGGGAAGCGCAACTCCGCCGTCGCCGTGGCAAAGCTGCGACCGGAGCCGACGCCGCCCTCAAAAAATCCCCGCACCGAGCTGCCCCCGCCGATGGGGAAAGCATCGTAGGGAGCCAAGTCGCCAATCGTGGTGCCCGCCCGCACGTCAAAAGCCAGCACCTGCGGTCGCTCGCTGCGCGTCTCGAACAGCTTGACGGGAATGAACTGGCTGTAGCTGGTCTCGAGGCGGTTGGCGTTGAGGCCGTTCTCCAACAGACGGACCGACTGTTCGGTGGAGAGGCGAAAGACGGATCCCTGGCTGGGGCTGTTGGGGTTGTCGCGGCTGTCGTGGACAAGGCCGAACCGCAGGGTGGTGTAGCTGTCTTGGCCGCTTGCGCTGAAGGTAATCGGGTTGCCCAGCACATCGAAGCGCTCCTGCTCGCCGTTGCTGTTGCGGGCTTCCACAAATTGGACGCGGGTGCCCAGGCTGGCCCGCCAATTGCCCCCAATGGGACGGGAGAAGGTGACGCCGCCGCCCAGCCGGTTGATGCGCACGGGATCCCCGTTGGGCAGGGTCAATCCCTCGTTGAAGACAAAGCTGGAGCTCTGCTGGTTGGCGATGTTGACGTTGTAGGAGGTGGGGATCTCCAGCGTGGCAATGCGCGGGTCGGTGAAGTTCAAATCGAACAGAGTTTCGTTGGTGCCCACCTGCACGTTGAAGCTGGCGCTTTGGTTGTTGCCGCCCAAGTTTTCTTCCGAGACGTTGAGGCCGGCAAAGACCCCTGTGGCCGAGCTGACGCCGATGGTGCCGCTCAAGGTGCCGGTGCGGCGCTCTTCCACGTTCACCACCACCACCACCTTGTTGGGATCCTGGCCAGGGTTGAGCCCAACATTCACATCTTGAAAAAGGTTAAGGTCGAAAACTGCCTGGAGATCCTTCTGGATTTGGTTGCGGTTAAACACATCCCCTGGCTTGGTCTTGAGCTCGCGGGTGATGATGAAGTCGCGGGTTCTGGTGTTGCCTTGAACGCGAATGTCCTCGATCTCCCCTTCGGCAATTTCCAGAGTGAGGGTGCCATCTTCGGAGGAGCGCACGTCGGTCACCTTGGCCAGCACGTAGCCCTTGTCGGCGTACCACTGCTCGATCTCGGCCACTGCCGCTTGCAGCTCGCCAAAGTTGAGCACCCGCCCTTCTTGATCGGCAAAGGCCTTCTTGAGCACCTCCGGATCCAGAACTTTTGCCCCTTCTGTGCGCACGGCTTTGAGGATCGGATTGGGCTTGACCTCAAAGGTAACCCGCACCCCCAGGGGCGTATCGGAGGGCACCGCCCGCACATCGGCAAAAAACCCAGTGGCAAACACAGCATTGATGTCTTCCCGCAGTTGGGAGCGAGTGGAGACCTCGCCGGCCCGCGTGCGAATAGCCTTGTAAACCTGCTCGATCAACTCTGGGTCGTCGGTTCCTTCCACCACCACTTCCGCTACCAAAACTTCTGGCTCGCCAGCGGCTGGGGTAGGTGTAGGGGAGGGTTGGGCGGGGGTATCGCCATTGGTGCGCAGATCCAGGGTGCCGGGCGGGGGAGCTGATTGCGCCCAAGCCGCGGATCGCATCGACAGACCGTTCGCGAAAGCGGTGCGTAGCACTACCCCACAGGCGAACACTGAAGCAAGCCGGAGTCCGAGTTGCTGGGAACGGTTCATAGGGATCCCTCACACACCGCCAAAATCCAAAGAGCTAAGTTGCAGAACTTCTTATTGCCCGGCAGCGGACAATTGCCCTGAATTATATCAACCCCGACCCGGGCAGAGCTGAGCATTGCCGCGAGCCGGATTGCGGGCTTGGGCAGTGTAAACTACCCGACTCCAACCGCTAGGCGGCACGAAGCAGGCTTTCAGTAGCCCCCAGTCCCCCTTCGCCCCCCGTACACGGGGGGTGTGGGGGGTGGGGAGTCCAGTGCGGGGCTCCTGCGGCTTCTAGCTGAAGTACAAGCAGCAGCCTCTTCTTTACGGCAGGCGCAGGGATCCCTGGCAGCGCTGGCCACAGGTCTGGGGCTCGGCTGCCTCGGCGGACAGGTTGGCTTGGGAGTTGAGGATAAGAATTGTCATGGGGGCGGGGGGCGGTGAGGGGCTGCTGTGCCAACCCCACCTGCCGGCGAAGTGCCGCGTTGGGGCGCTGGGCACAACGAAGACGATGTTTTGTAGGACATTGCCTTGTAGAGGGGTGGCGCTGTTCTGTCTGCTGTCGAGGAGCACTGTTTGCTGCGGGAGGAGTGTCTGGGCCAGAGCGGCTGGAGCGGATCCCAAACTGAGCAGAGCTGCCAGACCAGAAAAGATGAGCTTGCTCGGCAACATCAGCCTTCCTCTCCAAAATGCTGGGACGCCGGCACCTTAGCTAGTTCCATCCAAAAAGCTCTATCGACTTGCCGCAAAAAAAGCTACGCTCTAGAGCAAAATTTCTCCTGGGCACAGAGAGCTTGCAGAAACGCCCTCCTCCTCTCAGGAAGCTGCAAAAAGGTTGTGGGCAAAAATTCTGGACAGCCCAATCGGGGTTGAGGGCAAACAGGCCGACTGGGCTCGAGGGGTTATCCCGGGCAGACAGCCAGACGGGCAAAGCTGAGCAGAACCGCCCTGGGTGCTGCCCCTTTTCCCAGGAGTTCTGAGCCGCCAACCTGCCCTACAGTTAGCCGGCACCAAGGATGCTCCCCGCCATAGCCGCAGCCTCATTCGCATCTGACCTGATCCTGGCGGTCCTGTTCCCGCTCTTGGTTGAGGCGGGCCACCTGGGCTTCCAGCTCTTGAATGCGGTGCAACAACTGCTCGATCGCCCGTCCCACTGGGTCAGGCATGAGGTGGTGATCTAGGTCGATGCCATGGGCGGGGATGCGGCGTTGATGGGGTGGGATGACCGCTCGACCTGGGATCCCGACCACCGTCATGCCGGGGGCCACATCTTGAATCACCACTGCGTTGGCTCCGATGCGGGCTCTAGCACCGATGCGAACCGGCCCCAGGATCTTCGCCCCTGTGCCCACAATCACCCCATCTTCTAGGGTGGGATGCCGTTTACCTTTGGTCCAAGAGGTGCCCCCCAAGGTAACCCCGTGGTAGAGGGTGACGTCATCGCCAATTTCCGCCGTCTCCCCGATCACCACGCCACAACCATGGTCGATGAAAAAGCGCCGTCCAATCCGGGCTGCCGGGTGAATTTCGATCAACGTAAAGGAGCGAGAAATGAAACTGAGCAAGCGGGCCAGAAAAAAGCAGCGCCGTTTCCACAGCCAATGGGCGATGCGGTGCAGGAAGAGAGCATGTACCCCTGGGTAGGTGAGAAGCACCTCCCAGCGGTTGCGCGCCGCCGGATCCCGCTCGAAGACACAGTCGATGTCTTCCCAGAATTGCTGCCAGAACCCCAGTTTTGGCTCCGGCTTGGCAGAAGAGGGAGAATCACTCCCCCCTGTCTCGGGGCTTTCCACCGCCGACGGCAAGGACTTCGTCCCGCTAACACGAGAGGACTCTGTTAGCATGAATGGCCTCCGGTGAGAAACCTCCACTGCTTCCCCTTCTAGCACTTTTTGTTGTCAGCAGGGGGATCCCCCGCCAAGCTCCAGGATGCCTGTTGACGCTTTTCGTCAAAAGCAGATGAAAATGAGATCACGATAGGAGCCGAATTGGCCTGTCCCCTGTTGTCGCTAAACTGGCTGGCTACCATGCTGGATCCCCTTTTGGAAGAGAAAATCCGCAACCAGGTCCGCACGCACAAGGTGCTGATTTACATGAAGGGCACCCCAGAAATGCCCCTGTGTGGGTTTTCCTACGCCGCCGTTCGCATATTGGATAGCTTGGGCTTCCCCTACACGGCAATTAACGTGCTGGAGGATCCTGAGCTTCGCCAAGGGATCAAAGAGTTTTCCAACTGGCCGACCATTCCGCAGATCTATATTGACGGGGAGTTTGTGGGCGGCTGCGACATCCTCCAAGAGATGCACGCCCGCAACGAGTTGCGTCCCCTGGTCGAGGCGGCTTTTGCCAAGGCCGGCACTCAATCTTAAAGGATCCCATGCTCACCTCGAACCGCCTTCGGCAGCTCTTGGCTGAGAAGCTGCAAGCCCTCTACGTCCACGTGGAGGACGAATCACACCGCCATGCCGGCCATGGGGAACGGCAACAGGGATCCGGGGGGCACTACCGCGTGCAGGTGGTGTCGCCTCTGTTTGCCGGCAAAACTTCTCTGCAACGGCATCGCCTGGTGTACGCCGCCCTGGCCGAGGAGATGGGGCAGAGTATCCATGCTTTGGCGTTGCAAACTTACAGCCCGGAAGAGGTGCCGACAGCCGGGATCCCTCACAATTGGATAGCATAGAGGGCGAAATGGCTGCCCCAGCGGGGTAAGGGAGGAAGTATGGCAGCTCTTTTGGCCACCTGGCTGATGTCGGCCTTGAGCGTGATGATTTTGGCCTGGCTTTTGCCCGGGATCCACGTCTCCGGGTTTGGAGGTGCCTTGGTGGCGGCGCTGGCCATTGGGCTAGTCAACAGCTTGGTGAAGCCGTTTCTGCAGTTGATCACCCTGCCGATTACAATCCTGACGCTAGGTTTGTTTTGGCTGATTTTAAACGGCATCTGCTTAGCCATTGCCGACTTTTTGGCCGGGGATGCTTTCAATATCGACAACTTTGGTTGGGCGTTTGTCGGCGCCATCGTGCTCTCCATCGTCAGCGGCTTGGTTCAGCGCGTCTTCGAGCAAGCCAGCTAGGCTTGAATTTCTCGTAAACTACCCGGCTCCGACCGCCCCCCCTACATCCCCCCTTGCGGGAGGGAGAGAGGCTGAGACGAGCTGCCCTCCAATGGAGCCGCCGAATCTCCCCGCGTCAGGATTACCGGTGAGAACTCTGTTCCGCTTGGGCGAGCAGCAGCGGCGCCTACCGTTGGGGTCTACGGCCCGCTAACCCAGGTGGGTCTCCCCAGTCGTTGGCTGGAGCACTCCGCGCCGAGTCATGCGAGGCCGAGTCAGTTCCCCTATGCCCCACGGTACTGGGCAGCTTCAAAGACCAAAACCTTGAACCTGCGTCTTTAGGGCCTACGGCCCGCCAAAGGCGAACCGCGCAGCGGTAGGACGGGGCTTTGGACCCATTTTTTGGGGTAACAAGCTGGAGAAACGGTTCTCAGGCCCGCGCTTTGGGAGTGACCTCTAGGATGGTGGGACGGGATCCCGTTTGGGCCGTCTCTTGAACATGGCTCGCCTTGGCCGTCCCATTGCTGCTAGGGCGGCTTTGCGAGGTGCGCTCCTTTTGGGATCCTGCCGACGGGACAGCTCCCTCAGCCTTCCTGGCCGTGGTGCTGGCTTTTGCCTGCGCCTTGCCGGTTGAGCGACCCTTCCCTTTGGCGGAGGAACCTTCTTTTTCCGCCAGCAACTCCAGCGCCATCTCCAGCGTCACGGCTTCCGGGGAGAGATCTTTGGGCAGTGAGGCGTTTACCTTGCCGTGCTTGACATACAGACCATAGGGGCCGTCGTGCAAGGTGACCGGCTCGCCATCCTCAGGATGGGATCCCAGCTCGCGCAGGGGCTTGGCCGAGCCGCGCCCACGGCCTTTTTTGGGCTGGGCCAGCAGCTCTAGCGCCCGCTCTAGGCTGATGGTCAGCACATCCTCATCGGCAGGCAGCGAGCGGAAATCCCCGTCGCAGACCACGTAGGGGCCGAAGCGGCCAATGCCGGCCTGCACCTTTTTCCCCGATTCCGGGTGCTCCCCCAACGTGCGGGGCAGGCTGAGCAGCCCCAGGGCAATCTCAGGGGTGACCTGCTCCGGCTTCAGCCCTTTGGGCAGGGAGGTGCGCTTGGGCTTTTTGTTCTCCTCCGACACCTCTCCCAACTGCACATAGGGGCCGTAGGGACCCTGGGGAATTACGTAGACCGGCTCTTGGGTTTCCGGGTGGAAGGCGATGGGCTTGGGACCTTCCTGCTTGCGCCGGATGAGCTCCTCGATGTGTTCGGCGCTGAGATCGGCGGGGGGAATATCCTCCGGCAGGTTGGCGCGCACCTCTCCTGATTCAGTCTCTACCGACACATAGGGGCCGTAGGGGCCGATGCCGATCTTGACGGGCAGGTTCTCCAGGTAAATGGAGCGGGCCAGGCCGGAGTCGATTTCCAACTCGCGCGCCTTCACCTGGCCTTCTAGGCCCTGCTCGCCCAGGAAGAAATGGCGCAAGTAGGGCAACCAGTCTGCCTGGCCAGAAGCGATGTCATCGAGGGTTTGCTCCATCTCGGCAGTGAAGCGGGTGTTCACCAGGTTGGGAAAGTATTTTTCCAGCAGCTCGGTCACCGCAAAGGCGGTGTAGGTGGGCACGAGGGCGTTCCCCATCGACCTGACGTAGCCGCGGCTCATGATGGTGTTCAGGATGGTGGCGTAGGTGCTGGGGCGGCCAATGCCCTCGCTTTCCAACACCTTGACCAAGGATGCTTCCGTATAGCGAGGCGGCGGCTGGGTTTCGTGGCCCACCGGCTCCAACTGCAGGCAGCTCAAGGGATCCCCCTGCCGCAACAGGGGCAGATGCACTTCCCGATCTTCCAAAGCCGCCTCTGGGTCGTCGGATCCCTCCACATAGGCGCGGAAGAAGCCGGGAAAGTCAATGCGCTTGCCGCTGGCCCGAAACACCGCATCGTCCACCGCGATGAGCACGATGGTGTGGGTCTGCCGCGCCTCGGCCATTTGGCTGGCGACAGTGCGCTTCCAGATCAGGTCGTAGAGGGCCAGCTCCTGCCCTGTGAGGGGGGTTTGGCTGGGCAGGCGAAACTCCGAGCCGGCGGGACGAATGGCCTCGTGGGCTTCTTGCGCCCCTTTGGTTTTGGTGGTGTACTGCCGAGGTTCGGGGCTGAGGTACTCCTTGCCGTACATCGACTCCACGCAGGCGCGGGCGGCGCGGATGGCCTGTTCCGACAGGTGTACCGAGTCGGTGCGCATGTAGGTGATGTAGCCCTCTTCGTAGAGCTTTTGGGCGATGCGCATCGTCTGCTGAGCCGACAGGCGCAGCTTGCGGTTGGCCTCCTGTTGCAGCGTGGAAGTGGTGAAGGGAGGGGCGGGCTTGCGGGTGGAGGGGCGTTCTTCGACCGAGCTGACGACCCAAGCTTTCCCCAGCAGGCGATCCCGTAGGGCCTCGGCCTGGGCTTGATCCAACAGCACCACATCCCGTCCGGCTATGAGCTGCCCGGTGCTGGGATCGAAGTCTTGCCCGCTGGCCAGACGTTTGCCGCCCAGGCTCACCAGCTCTGCCGGGAAAGAGGCCGCTTGGCTTGCTGTCCTCGGTTGCAAATCCGCTTTCAGATCCCAGTAGGTGGCTTTTTTAAAGGCGCGACGCTCCCGCTCCCGATCCACCAAGAGCTTCACCGCCACCGACTGCACCCGACCTGCCGAGAGTTTGGGGGCAATTTTTTTCCACAGCAGCGGCGACAGAGTGTAACCCACCAGGCGATCCAAGATGCGGCGCGTCTCTTGGGCCCGCACCAGTTGCTCGTCCACCTCACGGCAATTTTGCAGCGCCTCCTGAATGGCCTCGCGGGTGATCTCGTGGAACACCATGCGGCGGGTGGGCACCTTGGGCTGCAGCACCTGTTGCAGGTGCCAACTGATACTTTCCCCCTCCCGGTCTTCGTCAGTGGCCAGAATTAGCTCGTCGGCTTTCTTAAGCGCCTCCTTCAGCTGTTTGACTACCTTTCTTTTGTCCTTGGGGATCACGTAGAGAGGCTCGAAGTTGGCGTGGACATTGACCCCGAGACGGCTCCACTCTTCTCCCTTCACCTCTTCGGGAATGTCAGAGGCCGACTCCGGCAGATCGCGTACATGTCCCATCGAGGCTTGCACCTCATAGCCGGCGGGCAAGAAGCCGCGGATGGTACGGGCTTTGGTGGGAGATTCGACAATGACCAGCTTGGGCATGATGATGTTGACTAGAAGGAATCGACTGAAGGTGGTGAGCCTCCCGACCCAGGGGTGCGGCGGATCGGCGCCCACAATCGGGTCTACCTATGGATCTATCGCTACTTCTTCTGGAGCCTAGCAAGTCTGCTTGTGCTTGGCTAGCGATCCTGGGCGGTTGACCTGGGCAGTCTGCTCCTATTCGACCTCTTAGCACAACCATGAAGCTGCATCACTTTTCCATTCGCACCGCCGATATTTTTCGCTCCATCGCCTTTTACGAGGGTCTGGGCTTTGTGGTGGAAGAACGGTTTACCGCTGGGATCACCTTAGCCTGCTGGATGCTCAGCCCCTGGGGTCGCCTGGAGCTGATGCAGGTGCCGCAGCCCCATCCTGCGCCGGATCCTTTCGGGGATCCCCACTATGTGGGCTACTACCATCCCTCTTTGGAGATCGGCCCTGAATGGGGATCCCTGGCCGACTATCTACAGCATCTGGAGGCACAGGTGCCCCTTACCTTGCTGTTGCCGCCGCAGTGCCAGCAAATTGGCGGCCAAGTCTATGAGGTGGCGTTCATCGCCGATCCCGATGGCCTGCCGATCGAACTCATCCGCCCCCAGGGATGCCCAGGATCAGAATAAGGTTTGCCCCGACGCAGGGATCCAGGAGATATCTCCTCAATTGACGGAACGGGTGGAGGCGGTCGCTCTCTCTAGCTGGGCTGGCCCTTAAGGATCCCAGCGCTAGAGGCGTTCCTTGATGGGCCAGCCAAAGTGGCAGGGGCAGAACCAGCGCCCAGTCCGGCGCCTGCGCCGAGAAGCGGATCAGATCATGGGGCCCAAGGGTCAAGACAATCCCAAAGTAACGCCTAGAAAGGTAGCTCCTCCTCTGCGGGGGCTAGGGGGGACTGGGTTGCCGGCGGGCCGTAGGCTTCACCCAGATCCGGGGATCCCTCTGCTTCCAGGCTCTCGAGAGCGGACAGTTCTGCCGTCGCCTCCTCGGGCGAGGCCAGGATCCCTTGCAAATCTATCAGGCTGCCGTTGAAATGGTCGGCAAAGCGGCGGGCCACCTCCGCCAGCTCGTGGGCAAGGTGGTAGGAGGGAGGCTTTGCCGCTTGCGCTGGCGGGATGGAGTTCTCGCCAGGGGTCTCTGGCTCAGCAGGAGGAGGTTGCCCGACTCTACCGTAGCTTTGGGATCCCGCCTTGGGAGATGGCGATAAGTCTTTGGGGAGGTTGTCGCCCCTGGGGGTTCGGCTCTGCAACTTTGCAGGGGCGAGGGGTGGAGCCTTTTCGCGACCTGAGGTTTCGCCAGCACTCCCCTCACGATGGCGGGACGAAGGTCCCTGCTGCACCACCAAATTTAGCCGCACCGGGCGCTGCAGCAGGTTGTGGAGCGCAGAGCAGAGCTCGGCTTCTTTGCTGCGCACCTTGTCCACTAAGCCCTTATTGGGAAAAGCAAGGGTAATCTCTAAGGTCTCCGTCCCGTCAGAGCCAACGAGAGACTCCTGCTGCAAATAGCCGGATGCCAATAGGCCTCTGGTGATGGGGCGAAGGTTTTCAAGAAACTCCTCCCACCGGGGCCGCAGCAGCTTGAGGGGATGCGGATCTTTCGCTTTTTCCGGGCTGGCCGGCTTCTCCCGACTTGGCTTTGCCGTTTGCGACGGCGGGAGGGATCCCCCTGTTGCAGCAGGGGAAGGGGCTGGGGTCTCTGGAAGGGTTGTCGTAGGAGCTGTCAGCTCCTCGCTGGCTGGGACGGTGGGGCTAGGGGTCTTTCCGACCGTTGGCGGGCCGACGGCTGGGAGCGGCTCTCCGCCTTTGGCCTCTATTGACGGCAGCGGGACGGCACTCTGGCGAAGCTGGCCCAGCAGATCCAGCAGGGCGATCTCCAACCAAAGCTGGGGTTGCCCGCTCTGGCGAATTTGCGGCTCGCACTGGCGCAGGTGGCTCTGGGCCGCCAGCAGCATCTCCACCGAGTAGCGAGGAGCCCGCTGCTGCAGAGCTGCCCAGGTGGGATCCGTTACGGCCGCCAACTGCCGCTGTTGGGGGGCCGTCTTGGCCAGCAGCAGATCCCGGTAAAAAACCACCAGGCTCTGCAGCACCACCAGGGGCTCTCTGCCCCGCTCCAGCAATTGTCGCGTCTGGGCCAGCACCGCCTGCACATCCTGAGCCAGCAACGCATCGGTCAAATCCAAAAGCTGCCGCTCCGGGATCCCGCCCACCAAGTCCCATACGGCTTCTGGGGTGATGGATCCCTCCAGCAAGCTGAGCTGATCCAACAGGCGCTCGGCGTCCCGCAGCCCGCCCTGGGCCAGTTGGGCCACCAGGTGCAAGGCTTCTGGTGCAATGGGGATCCCTTCCTGGGCGGCGATCTGGCCCAGGTGGGCCACCATGTCGTCGAGGGGGATGCGGCGGAAGTCAAACCGCTGACAGCGGGAAACGATGGTGGGCAGAACCCGCTGTGGGTCGGTGGTGGCCAGCACAAACACCACGCGAGGAGGCGGCTCTTCCAGCGTCTTCAGCAACGCGTTGAAGGCGGCATTGCTGAGCATGTGGCACTCGTCGATGACATAGACCTTGTAGCGGCTATTTACCGGCGCAAATTGGGCCCGCTCGATCAGCTCGCGGATGTTGTCCACGCCGGTGTTGCTGGCCGCGTCGATCTCAATCACGTCCAAAGAAGAGCCGGCGGTGATGGCGCGGCACTGGCTGCATACCTGACAGGGATCCGGCGTTGGCCCCTGCTCGCAATTTAAAGACTTGGCCAAGATGCGGGCGCTGGAGGTTTTTCCGGTGCCCCGCGGCCCACAGAACAAGTAGGCCGGCGCCACCCGCCCCAGCCGGATGGCATTGGCCAAAGTCTGCACGACTGCCCCTTGGCCCACCACCTCGGCAAAGCGCTGCGGGCGGTATTTCAAATGAAGGGGTTCGTACTTGCCAGCAACGGCCATTTTTTCGAGCTCTCCAGTCGCCTTGCAAGCGCGCCCCCGCCGAAACCGCTCTTGCTGGGCAATGCTGAGGCATCCCAGGGGGGCTCCCCTATTCTGGCTTCTCCCTTTGTCCCTCAAGAGCGATACTGGGCCTGGGAGGAGATGTCGCTCCCTGGGCGGGCAGAGCTTTGGGATCCCGGCGGCGCAGCGGAGGGATCTGCGGCAATTGCACCTTCCAGCCGGGGGCATCCAGTTGATCCACGTGCTGCAGCCGGTAGCTGAGCTGGTACAGTTCCCTCTTGAGCCGGCGATTTTCTGCCTGCATGGCGGCGATGCGCTCGCGGATGGGCTGCAGGCGGGCCTGAAGTTTGCGCCGGTAGAGCTCCGGCAGCTCCTGGAGCATCTGCTCCAACACCTGCTTTTCTTGGTAGAGCTGCTCGATCTCGGCCTCGTAGCTGCGAATTTGCCGCTGTTGCTTTTCTTGGCGCAGCTCCAACAGGTCGATCTGGCTCTGCAGCAGGCGGTTGCGCTCCCGCAAAAGCTGGATCTCCCGCTCCCGCGCCGCCAGCGCTGAGGTCCACAAAGACTCTCTCCCGCTGCCACAAAGTGCTTCCTGCATCGCCTCT
The DNA here is from genome assembly GCF_047502605.1 of Synechococcus sp. RC10A2. Taxonomy (NCBI): domain Bacteria; kingdom Bacillati; phylum Cyanobacteriota; class Cyanophyceae; order Synechococcales; family Synechococcaceae; genus Synechococcus; species Synechococcus sp. RC10A2. The sequence continues at coordinate 30,444 of NZ_JANSHP010000095.1, read as the reverse complement.
TTCTCGATCCATCCAGACATAGCTGCAAAGAAAGGGATCCCTCCCCCGTCACTCTATCCGGCTCGGCGGGGTGGGGCAAATGGCCCCTCCTTCTCTGGGGTGAGCCCCCAGGGCTTGCCTAACCTGGGCTTCCAGCTGCGCCAGGGATCCGGAATTGTCCAGCACTACATGGGCGCGACGGGCCTTTTCTTCTAGGGGCCACTGGCTGGCCAGGCGCGCCTCGATTTCTGCCGCCGTCAGCAGATCCCGCTGCGCCAGCCGCTGCCGCTGCTGCTCCGGGGTACAGGTCACCACCCAGATCTCGCTGGCCCAGTTTTCCATGTGGGCCTCAAACAGGAGCGGGATCATCAGGCAAACGGTGGGATGGCCTTCCCCGTGAGGACATTGGCAACTGGGTCGAGCCTCAGTCGCTTCCTCAGGCGGCGCAGATGCCCCGTGGGCCTCGAGAAACTCCCGCAGCCGCGCTTTGACAAAAGGATGGATCTGGGCTTCCAGCCAGGCCCGCTCGGCGGCATCGGCAAAGACAATCCGCCCCAACTGGCGGCGATCCAGCGCTCCAGAGGGATCCTGGATGGCCCGGCCGTAGCGCTGCAGCACCCGCTCGCGGATGGGGGATCCCACCGCTAGGGCTTGCCGCGCCATCTGATCTGCATCGGCCACCGGGATCCCGTGCCGTTCCAAGAGGCGGGCCACCGTGGATTTGCCTGTGGCTATGCCGCCCGTCAGGCCGATGATTCTCATGGGAGCTGGGTGATTTCAAATGAGTTGGAGACAGGCCCAAGCGCTCCGCGCCGGCCCTCACCCCCAGCCCCTCTCCCAGAGGGAGAGGGGAGATCCCCTTCAAGGCGAGGCCCTTTGGGCAGAGGGTGGGGAAAGGCAAGGTTCTGTTAAGAGACTATACTCAAAGCCTTCCACCAAGGCCCGGCAGGAGGCTTCGATGATGTTGGTGGAAACTCCCACCGTGGTCCAACGGCGGTGGCCGTCGCTAAACTCCACCAGCACCCGCGTCTTGGCCGAGGTGCCGGCCCGCCCGTCCAAGATGCGCACCTTGTAGTCGGCCAGGTGAATGGCCTCCAGTTGCGGGTAAAACTCCAGCAAGGCTTTGCGCAGCGCCCCATCCAAAGCCGCCACCGGCCCATTGCCTTCCGCTGCCGTCACCCGCGTCTGCCCCCGCACCGCAATCTTCACCGCCGCCAAGGACTGCACCTCCGTTGCCTCGCCGCTGGGATCCCAGTCTTTGCTGCTCCAGTCGGAGCGGGTGGTGGCGCTGACATGGAAGCTGAGCACCTCAAACGGATGCGAGCGCTGCCCCAACAGCTCCCGCACCAAGAGCTCAAAGCTGGCCTCAGCGGCCTCAAACTGGTAGCCCTGCAGCTCCAAGGTCTTCAGCCGCTCTAGGATCAAGCGGGCCTGGGGATCCGACTTGTCCAGCCGGATCCCGAACTCGGCCACCTTGCTGAGGATATTGCTCAGCCCCGCCTGTTCCGAGACGACGATGCGCCGGCAGTTGCCCACCTGCTCCGGGGCGATGTGCTCGTAGGTGAGGGGGTTTTTTTGGACGGCGCTGACGTGGATCCCGCCCTTGTGGGCAAAGGCCGACCGGCCCACAAACGGCGCGTGGTCATCTGGGGCCAGGTTGACCACCTCGCTGATGGCGCGGGAGATCTCTGTTAGGTGTTGCAGCTTCCCCTCCGGCAGACAGCGGTAGCCCAGCTTCAGTTGCAAGTTGGGGATAACGCTGCACAGGTCGGCATTGCCACAGCGCTCCCCGTAGCCGTTGATGGTGCCCTGCACCATGCGCGCCCCCGACTGTACTGCCGCCAGGGCATTGGCCACAGCAGTGCCAGAGTCGTTGTGGGTGTGGATCCCCAAGGGCAAATGCCCCAGGTGATGGGATTCGGCCAAGACGGCTGCCGTGATGGCGGCGATCTCGTGGGGCAGGGATCCGCCGTTGGTATCGCAGAGAACCAGCCACTCCGCCCCTGCCTCGGCAGCCGCCACGAGGGTTTGCAGGGCGTAGTCGGGGTTGTGGCGGTAGGCGTCGAACCAGTGCTCGGCATCGTAGATCACCCGCCGCCCTTGGGAGCGCAAATAGGCGATGGTGTCGCGGATCATGGCCAGGTTTTCCTGCAGCGTGGTGCCCAGCCCCTCCGTAACATGCAGATCCCAAGACTTGCCAAAAACCGTCACGTAGCGGGTTCCCGCCGCCAAGATGGCCTGCAGCAGGGGGTCATCGGCTGCCCGCCGCCCCGGCTTGCGGGTGGAGCAAAAGGCCACCAGCTCCGCCTGCTCCAGCGGCTCTTCCCGCAGTTGCCAGAAAAATTGTCCATCTTTGGGATTGGCCCCCGGCCAGCCCCCCTCAATAAAGGGGATCCCCAGCCGATCCAGCAGCTTGGCAATCTGCACCTTATCTGGCACCGACAGCGACAGCCCCTCCCGCTGCGCCCCATCCCGCAGCGTGGTGTCGTAGAGGGTGATGGCGACCGGAGAATCTGCTTCAGTCTTCATACCGCATCAACTTTTTGTAAAAGGCGGTGGTGAAATCCGGCGGCTGCCCCCGCTGCACCAGCGCTACCACGTCGATGAGGTAGTCCACAAACTCGTAGTTGGCGATGGAGAGCTGGTAAGTGAGCTCGGCATCCTGATCGAAGACCACCTGCACCACGGTCAGATCTGCGGGCAACAGCGACGTGTGCCAACTGGCCAGGAAACGCACGGGCTTGTCTCCCTCGATGGCCCTCTGTCCTTCCAGGCTGCCTTTTTTGTAAAGGCCCACGGCCAGGGGCAGGTACTGCCGGCGGGCAACCGCGTAATAGGGCTGATAGACGGACACTTCCGACGGGCCGGCGGGTTCGAGCTGCAGAGCCATGGCGTGTCAAGGGAAGAAAACGGTTAAGGACGGCAACAACCCCAACTGCAATCCAGCCTACCGCCTCGACGACTTGCTGGTCTAAGGGTTAGGGGCTCTAGGAGGGATCCGGCACCTTCTTTGGGAGAAAAGCGTTGGAAAGTCGAGAAGCTCTGCGGAAGAATAGGAGAAGTAAAGAGGGGATCCCCCCAAGCGACTCCCTCTTCGGCATGTCCTGGACCCATGGACACCAACCAAGACAGGAACATCCCTTCCCCCGCCCCAGCTCTGGCGACGGAGTGGGATCCCGTGCTGCAGCAAAAGTTTGAGCAGCTTGCCCAGATCTTGGCCAAGATGGGGCGGGTCTTGGTGGCCTACTCAGGCGGGGTGGATAGCAGCCTGGTGGCCAAGCTGGCCTGGGATCAGTTGGGGGAGGGGGCCCTGGCCGTCACTGCCGCCTCCCCTGCCCTTTTGCCCGAAGATCTGGAGGAGGCCATCTGGCAAGCCCAATCCATCGGCATCCGCCACCAGATCGTCGAGACCCAGGAGCTGCAGGATCCCCGCTACGCCGCCAACCCCGCTAACCGCTGCTACTTCTGCAAAAGCCACTTGCATGACCTGCTGTGCCGGCTGGCGCAAGCCCAAGGATACGACTACGTGGTGGATGGCCTCAACGCCGACGATCTGGCCGACTACCGGCCGGGAGTGCAGGCAGCTCGAGAGCGGGGCGTGCGTTCCCCCCTGGCGGAGGTGGGGATGAGCAAGCTGGAGGTGCGGCAACTGTCTCGCCATCTGGGCCTGCCCTGGTGGGATAAGCCGGCTCAGCCCTGCCTCAGCTCCCGCTTTCCCTATGGCGAGGCCATCACTGCCGAGAAGCTGCGCCGAGTGGGGGCGGCAGAGCGCTATTTGCGCAGCTTGGGCTGGCACCAGGTGCGGGTGCGCTCCGAGAAAGATACTGCTCGCATCGAACTGCCCCCTCACCAGATCCGAGAGTTTGTGCAAAAAACCGATCTGGAAGCGCTGGTCAGGGCTCTGCAATCCTTCGGCTACCTCTACGTCAGTCTCGATTTGGAGGGCTACCGCAGCGGCAAGCTCAACCGCGCCCTCAACCCGCCCCCGCCGACAACGGGCTGAGCCAGCCCGGGGGCTTGGGCTGAAGTTTTGCGCAGGTTTGGGGGAGTATGAAAGGGTTTTGGTGGCTCTGGCTTTGCTTGGGGGTGTTTGGCCTGGCAACGGCTGCTCCTGCCTCAGCCCAGAAAGACCAGGTGGCAGCCGCTCAGCCTGGGGATACGAGTGCCCCCGATACCCTTGCGGATCGCACGTTACGGCTGCGCTCCGACCGCCAAACCTTCGACCAACGGGCGCAGGTTTTCCAGGCGGAAGGAAATGTGGAGATGCGGCTGGGCCGCTCTGTGCTGCGGGCAGACCGCCTGCGCATCGAGCTGCAACAGCGGCGAGCCCTGGCCGAGGGCAATGTCTCGGTGGAGCTGCATCGGCAGCGCATCCAGGGATCCCGCCTGGAATACGACTTTGAGCGGGAGCAGGGAGTTTTGGAAGAGGCCTTCGGGCAGGTGGATATCGGCCAGTTGCAGGCCGCCGGATCCCCGGCAGCGGCCCTCTCGCCGCAGCGGCTGGTGCGCTTTCGCGCCGTTCGCATCCGCTTCGCTGCCAACAACTGGGAAGGAGAGCAAGTGCAGTTGACCAACGACCCGCTAGATCCGCCAGAGCTGGAGATCCGCAGCCCGCGAGTGACCTCCGCCCTGCAGCCGGATGGTTCCAGCCTGCTGATGGCCGAGGCGGGGCAACTGGTTTTCGACCAGGTCTTTTTTTTGCCCCTGCCCATTCGGCTGCGTCTTGACTCCTTCAACCGTCAGCCTCCGGTCAGCCTTTTTTACGATGACTTCGACCGGGAAGAACTGCGGCGCGGCCTGATCCTGCAAGCCAACATCGAGCTGCTGCAGGATCCCAACCTCAGCTTGGTGCTCTCCCCCCAACTGTATCCGCAGCGCCTCTGGGGGAGCCTCCAAGGGATCCGCGATGGGGTTGGGCTGCGGACGGATTTTCGTTGGCGGCAACCGGAAGCCAATGCCCAAACCTCGCTGTTTGCCGAGCTGCGCGGGATCGTCTTCGAGGAATTTGCTCGGCGCTTGCGGGCGCAGGTCGAACACCGCGTTACCACCGGCGACGGCGGCCAAGTCACCTACACCTATGCTTATCGGGAGCGTTTTTTCAGCGGGCGGCTGGGGTTTCAGATCGTGGAAAATCGCTTCGGTGTCAGCTACAACTCGCCCACCCTCCTTCTCGGCGACACCGGCTTGAATTTCAGCTACCGCATAGCCGCCGACTCCATCGACGCCCTAGGACAACTCGGCGACATCGACACCGATCCCGATCTAGCCCTGGCCAAGACCACCGACCGCATCCAGCTCACCCGACTGCAACTGGGGGCAACCGTGAGCCGCTCCTTTCCCATTTGGCGGCCCCCCAAGACGGCAGCAGATCCCCCACCCCGCTTTTCCGCTTTGCCCATCGAACAGGGAATCTGGCTCAACACCGGCCTCAGCAGCAGCCAGTCGTTCTACTCCAATGGCCGTGCCCAAAGCTATACTGCCGGCAGCATTGGCCTCGACGCGGTAATCGGGGCTTTCGTGGCCGATACCTTCGACTACACCAACCTGAGGGTGACCTACTCCAATGGCTTTTTGGCGGGGGCCTCGCCGTTTTTGTTCGACCGCATCACCACGCGGGAGCAGCTTGTTCTGGGCTTTTTACAGCAACTGTACGGCCCGCTGCGGGTGGGGGCCGAAACCACACTGGATCTCCAATCCGGCCAGCAGGTGGATACCACCTATCGCCTGGGTTACGACCGCCGCACCTATGGATTTAGCTTGCAATACAATCCGGTGCGTCAGTCGGGGGCGCTGGAGCTGCGGGTGGAGGGCCTGAACTGGGATCCCCGCCAGTCCTCGCCGAAGCCGACGACCGGAGCGAGCCTCCACGAGCCGTGATCCCCAAACTCCCAAGGGGACTCAAAATGTAATCTTAACTACTGCTCTGCGGAGATTCTCTGTGAGAAATTGCCTCGCCGCAGGGAGAAATTTCAATCCAAATCCCTCCTGATTTGAAGGGCCATTCTGAAAAATCAAAACGGTAAGATAAAATACAGAAATTACTTTTCCAGGATTCATTTTTGCTGGTTGGGATCGCCGTATCAAAGGCTACTGCAGCGATCCCCAGGCGGTGTTAGGGTAGATAATAGGCTGAGCAGAGTGGGCTGGTGATCTAATTATGCAAACACTTGATGCGATCCCCGACAAAAAACGAGTAGAGCGAATAACCTGTAGCTACATCAACGCGACCAGCTCCGTTCAGGTGGTTCGCATCACAAATATCGAGAACTGGTACTTTGAGCGGGTGGTCTTCCCAGGGCAGCGGCTGCTGTTTGAGGCAGTGCTGGGAGCCAAACTGGAGATCCACACGGGCATGATGGCCAGCTCCATCCTGACGGATATCATCCCTTGCGAAAAGCTGCGCGTGCGAGAGACGGAGCCGGTGACGGTGGGCGCCTAGATGCCCCGAGGCCAGCGGTGTGGACTAGGTCTCGCGACCTTGCTCCTTTCTCTCCTCTCTTTCCGGGCTAGGGGAAGGTTGGGGTGAGGGGCGAGGCTTGGGCGGCAGTGGGATCTCAAGGAAACGGGCGCTCAACCGCACCGGGCTGATCTCGCGCCGTTGCGGCGGCCACGGGATCCCCAGCCAACGGGCCGTGAGCTCCAGCAGGCTGGGGGGCGGTGTGGGAGTAGGGGTGGGCGTTGGTGGTGGGGTGGGGTACAGATCCAAGCGCGGCGGACGGGGGGTGCTGACCCGAAAAGCATCGGGGGGAGGTTGGGTCAGCGGCACATTGGGATCCCCGCACCCCAGCAGGCCCAGCCCCAGCAGGATGTACAGCGTTGCGGTGCCTCTGCTTCTCATGAACAAGCTGCCGAGCATCGACACCAGACTATCACCGGGATCCCAGGGCTCTGAGCTGGGTTTGCAGATCTGCTTCCAGGGCAGATAGCTTGCGAGCTATGGCTGCGTAGCGGTTGGCAGTCAAGTTTTTGGCGATAAATTGCTCCAGCAGTTGCTGATCCCGGGCAACCATCTGGTTAAAGTACTGCTCTACGGGAACCCGTGGGTCTTCGATCAAGGCTCTGCACATCTGCAAAGCCGTGATCAACTGGGCCCGCACCTGCAAAAAGAGCGACTGGATATACCGCTGCTCGGCCTGGCTCAGTTGGCGAAAATCTCGCCAATACTGGCCCCCCTCCAGCGATTGTTGGAGCTCTTGCACCCAGCGGTTGTACTCTTTTACCTTGCGGGCGAGATCGCTGGCAAACTCCATGATCTTGGGAGGGCTATTTAGGAGGTGGGCCTCCTGCCAGCGCTGGCGAATGCGGCGCAGGCTCTGCTGCAGCTCCAAGCTGGCCCAGAGGAGCCCCAGCAAAACCACCGCCAGCAACACGACGGCCACTGTATACAGTAGCCAATAGCCGGGATCCCGCATCCCCAAAAAGATCACCAGGGCAACCACCAACAGGCAGAGGGCCAGCATAACCCAGAAGCGCAGTTGTTGTTGTTGCAGACGCAGGTACCCTTCCCTCAGGCCAAATGCTTCACAGCAAGCCTCCAGATCCGCATCCATGATCTGGCGAAACTCCTCTAGAGAGATTGGTTCGGCAGTGATCATCGAAGACCCTCGCAACGCAATCTGGGTTGAAGTCCAGGCCGTTAGGATTTGCCCTGCCAATTCCGCGCGGCTTCCGTACTCTCCTCCAGCGGCTCCAGCACCTCGCTGGCTGGAACCACCATCAACCCATAGCCCCCTTCGCGACAAAAATCGACGATCTCCTGAGTATCAAAGCGCTCGGCCAGCGGCTTGGGCAGCCCCTGCTGGGCCAGCCTTTGGGCATATTTTTTCGCCCCAAAGGCGCTCTCAAACGCAATGACAATGTCCTGCCCCCCGATCTGGCGTGTGCAGATCCCCTCTTGGCCATTGGCTTGGTAAAGCAGCACGATGACCTGGGAAGGCAAGTCTTCCGGGCTAGCCCAAGCCAACTCCTTCTCAGCCTGGGATCCGCCGCCGAGCAACACATCCCGCGCCTCGTTGAGCCGTGCCAGTTGCGCCTCCAGCAAGGGCCTTTGCCGTTCGTCCTCCAGCTCCAAGAGGGCGGCACTAAGGGTTTGATATTCTCGAAACCACTTCCTCCGGATCTCCCGTTCGCTGGCATCCGGCGGCAGGTTGAGAACTTGGAGGGCCTCGGCGGTGTCCATCGACAGCCTCTGCTCGGATTGAGAGGAACGTCACTGTCCACAGTCTAGACTAACCGCTCTGGGAGCTTTGAGAGGGGGACTCTTCCAGGGATCCCCGCTCCTTGGCGCTGTCAGCCGGTCGTTGGGTAGGAAGCCGAACTGCTGAGCAATTCCCCTTGCACCACGTTCGAGATGCCGCCAGCGGGGTGGGCAGATATCGGGCTTGGCCAACTGGATAGGCAAATCGGGCAGAGCAGCAAAGGATGGTGTGGCACAGCAAGTGGGGGTTGCCTGCCAGCAGCTACTGCAAGTTGTGAAAGAATCGCCGCTCTCCCCCTGCGTGGGAGCAAGCCGGCAGGGCTGCGGACAACGTCAAGGTTAATTCTCAGTTAAGAAAAAAGCCGTTGCGGGGTGTAATCCCGCTGCATCTATGAGAAGATGGTAAAGCTGTGCTTTTTGTTCGCACGGCTTCGGTAGTCTATCTGGCCAATTAGGGGATAGTATGCTGCACACACTATCTGGCCAATTAGGGGATAGGTCTCTGGCTCTGATCGGGATCCACTGCATCCTAGAGCTTTACGACTGCCCGGCCAAACTTCTGGATGATGTTTCCCTGGTGCAACAGGCCTTGCGGGAGGCAGCAAGACGCTCCAACTCCACCCTCTTGGGCGAGCTTTGCCATCCGTTTGAGCCACAGGGGATCACGGCTCTGGCCCTTTTGGGAGAATCCCATATCTCCATTCACACTTGGCCCGAAGCGGGCTATGCAGCGGTGGATGTGTTCACCTGTGGTCGCCACACGCGGCCCGAAGCAGCCTGTGAATACTTGATCCAGGTGTTTCAAGCGCGGCGGTATTCGCTGCGCAAGCTACCTCGCCGAACCACGGATGCGGCACCCATTGAAGAGATGGCGGATTTTCCCGAAGCGCTAAGCTGTGAAACGGCCGGACGAAGGCGCTGAGATCCCGCCACTTTTTGTCAGGTGTCCTATGAACACCCCAAAGAGCTTCTTCTGGGCGCAGGAGTACTTCACCCCCTGGGACTACACTGCCCGTGCCATCACGCGCATTCTGGCCTACCGAAAAACCCGTTTTCAGGAGATGCTGATCGCCGAGACGGGAGCCTATGGCAAGGGCCTGATGCTGGATGGCCACTGGCAGTCCACCACGGCGGACGAATTCCTGTACCACGAGGCTCTGGTTCATCCGGCCCTGGTGCAGGTCGTCCAGGCGGGTGGGATCCCGCGGCGAGTGTTGATATTGGGTGGTGCGGAAGGGGCGACGCTGCGGGAGGTGCTGCGCTGGCGCTCGGTGGAGCAAGTGGTGATGGTGGATATCGACGGGGAGGTGGTGGAAGCCTGTCGAGAGCATCTGCCGGAAATGCACCAAGGATCCTTTGCGGATCCGCGGGCAGAGGTGGTGATCGCCGACGCCTTGGACTTTCTTGGCCAGACGGAGCCGATCTGGGACGCGATCCTTTCCGATCTGTCGGATCCCGTTGAGGCCGGCCCGGCCTACCGCCTCTTTACCCAGGAGTTTTTCCGCCAGGTTCGCTCCAAGTTGCAGACCGCTGGGGCTTTTGTCATCCAAGCTGGGCCGACGGGTCCAGTGGAGTTGTGGCAGCACACTCGCATCGTTCACACCTTGAAAACGGTGTTTGCTGCTGTGCAGCCCTACGCTATCTACGCCCCCACCTACGGCGGGCCGCTGGGGTTTGCCCTGGCAGCCCAGGATCCCATCTCTTCCAGGCCGGAGCCCGAACAGGTCGACCAGATCCTGGCCCAACACCTGGATCCCGACCGCGGAGCGCTGCGCTTCATCGATGGCATCACCCTCCTGGGACTCTACCAGGTTCCCGCCCACCTGCGCCGTGCCATTGCTGCTGAGACCACCGTCTACACCCTGGCCAACCCTCCTCAGGTCGAGTAATCTGGCGGCCCAATCCGCGATTAAAAGTGGGATCCCAGGGTATTTGTCTTCGGTGCCATAACTTGGTAGATTCGTGAGCAGCCGAATTTTGCTTCCCCGATGAAAGTCCTGGTTATTGGTGGTGACGGATACTGCGGCTGGGCAACGGCCCTACACCTGTCCAACAGGGGCTATGAGGTGGCCATTCTCGATTCCTACGTGCGCCGCCTCTGGGATCTGCAGCTAGGGGTTTCTACCCTGACGCCCATTGCCCAGCTCGAGCAGCGGGTGGATCGCTGGAAGGGGCTGACCGGCAAGGATATTCCCATTTTCGTTTGCGACGTCACCAACTACGAGGCCCTCATTTCTTGCATGCGTCGCTTTGAGCCGGAGGCCATCGTCCACTTTGGCGAGCAGCGCTCTGCTCCCTACTCGATGATTAGCCGCGAACATGCGGTGATGACCCAGGTCAACAACGTGGTGGGCACCCTGAACATCCTCTACGCCATCAAGGAGGAGTTTCCCGACTGCCACCTGGTGAAGCTGGGCACCATGGGCGAGTATGGCACCCCCAACATCGACATCGAGGAGGGGTACATCACCATCGAGCACAACGGCCGCAAGGATACCCTGCCCTATCCCAAACAGCCGGGTTCCATGTATCACCTCTCCAAGGTGCACGACAGCCACAACATCCACTTCGCCTGCCGCGTCTGGGGCCTGCGGGCTACCGACCTCAATCAAGGGGTGGTGTACGGCGTGTTAACAGAAGAAACCGGCATGGATGAGGTGCTGATCAACCGCCTCGACTACGATGGCGTGTTCGGCACGGCCCTGAACCGCTTTTGCGTTCAAGCCGCAGTGGGCCACCCCCTGACGGTGTACGGCAAGGGGGGCCAAACCCGTGGCTTCCTGGATATCCGCGATACGGTGCGCTGTGTGGAGCTGGCCATCGCCAATCCTCCTGAGCCAGGTCAGTTCCGGGTGATGAACCAGTTCACCGAGCAATTTAGCGTGGAGCAACTGGCGCTGATGGTGCAAAAGGCCGGAGCCGCCATGGGCCTGAAGGTGGAAATCAACTACTTGGAAAACCCCCGTGTCGAGCTGGAGGAGCACTACTACAACGCCAAAAATACCAAGCTCCTAGACCTGGGCCTACAACCCCACTACCTATCTGACTCGCTTTTGGACTCGCTGCTCAACTTCGCCCTCAAGTACAAAGACCGCGTGGATGTGCGGCAGATCCTGCCCAAGGTGAAGTGGAAGGGCTAGCTCTCCAGGCAAGCTTGGGCCAGGCTCAGCCAGCCGCGGGCCAGATTCTCCAGGTCATAGCCCCCTTCTAACCCGAAGACGGTCTTGCGGGTCACCTCCTCCAGGCAGAGGTGGGCCATGCGGCCAAAGTCTTCCGGCTCCAGCAGCATACTGGCCAAGGGATCCCCTTTGGCACAGTCAAAGCCGGCGCTCACCAGCAGCAAATCCGGTTGGAAGGCCCGCAAAAACGGCAAGACCTTCTCATCGAGAGCTTTTTTGTAGACCGACCAGTCTGACCTGGCAGGCAGAGGCACGTTGCAGAGGTTGCCGTGGATCCCGGTTTCGCGAGCGGAGCCGGTGCCGGGGTAGAGGGGAAACTGATGGATGGAGGCATAGGCCAGTTGGGGATAGCGCTCCACCACCGCCTGCGTGCCGTTGCCGTGGTGAACATCCCAATCGAAAATCGCCACCCGCTTCACCCCCGGCTGATCCAGCGCCCACAGCGCCGCAATGGCTGCGTTGCTGAATAAACAAAACCCCATTGCCCGTTCTGGCTCTGCGTGATGCCCAGGCGGACGACACAGCACCAAAGCAGGCTGAGCCGCGGCCAAAGCCGAGGCCGAAGCAGCAATCCAGGCTCCAACTGCCTGCCGCGCCGCCTCAAAGCTCGCTGGGGAAACGGCGGTATCGGCATCGAGGCGACCCCCTCCTGCCGCAGCCAACTCGGCCACCCGTTGAATGTGCCAGCGCGGGTGTACCCGCTCCAGTTGTGCAAGATCGGCCAAGGGGGGATCCCGCCATTCCAGATGCTCGGCGAAAGAGGCACCGCGCAGCGCCTTGACAATGGCCTGCAGGCGAGCCGGACGCTCGGGGTGAAACGGCCCGGCGTCGTGGCGGAGAAAAGTCTCAGAATAGTAAACGGGCAACATACCAGGGCAAGGTAGCGTTCTTGCAGTCTAGCCTAAGCCCATCTTCCCTCTACCCGTAGAAGGCTTCCGACATGGATCCCGCATAGGGATCAACGCCAAAAGAAGCTTGTTGCAGCTTTTGATTGACCACCTCCCGCACTACCGAGCGGAGCAATTCCAGCTCAGAAGGGTTGAGCTGATCGCGGCTGGGACACTCATCGGCAGCCAGCCACATATAAACAGCAGGAACCCGGTTTAAGATCTGCTGCATCAGCGCTTCCCGCTCCCTGGCATCGTGGAAAACCTGCTGATGGGGGTGCTCAGTACAGAGGACATTTTCCAGTTCTCCCAAAGCCAGGTACTCAACGATATTAACCAACATCTTTTCCATTTGTCCCTCCTAAAAATCCCCGTCGCTCTTAAAACAGGCATTAAACAAAAAGTGCAACTTTCTCCTTTCCTCCTTCGCCGCTCTTTGCCTCGGACTCTTGCCTACAGGCCGGATAGCTGAGCCGGCGGCAGATCCAGTCCACCAGCGGGAAGAGGTTGTGGATTTGTCTGCTAAGATCTCCCCTGCGGCCAATCCTTAGCCCCCTCTATTTGCCCCGTTTGCCCTCCCCTCTGCCGCTGAAAGCAGCCAACAATCAGCAGCCGGAAAATCTCTTCGCTGGTATCCGGTACCAACGAAAAATTATCGGCTTTTTGAGAAGGACAGGGTAGGCCATTTAACAAAGACTATAGAAACTCAACCGCAAGAGGGAAGAAGATCTTACCCAGCTACTCCTCCTCCAATACGCTAACACGTAACTATGTAGGAAGTTATGGGACTATTAAGAAGTTTACACATTTCTTGACGATCGGCTAACACTTTCGTTTGGCAAAGACACCCACTTGAAGAGCTAAGCGGAGCAACTCTTCGCCTGGCTACAAGCTCTGAAAAGCTGCCAAGATCTAAGGATCTAAAACTATGTCTAGCCTGCTATTGGCAAATCGACTCGCTGAGCCTGGATCCAGAAAGATTCCAGGTCGTAATAGTCTCTTTCCTCCTGCATGAACACATGGACGATGAGATCGGCATAGTCGATCAGTATCCAAGAGCCTGACTCTTGACCTTCGATGCGGCGCGGACTCTGTTGCCACTCCTCCCAAACCTTTTCCTCGATTGCTCGGGCAATGGCGCGGACTTGCGTAAGCGAGTAGCCGCTGACCAGAAGAAAGTAATCTGCCAAAGTGGAGACTTGGGATACATCCAGCAGAACGATATCGCCACCTTTTTTCTCTTCTGCCGCGCGAGCTGCACTCAGCGCCATGCAATAGATGGGATCCCCAGCAGGGGCAGGCATGAGATGTAGCAACTAAAACCCTCCTGAAACGACTGAGTTAACCTAGGACACCGCTTTTTCTAAAGGATGTAACAAAAAATGATTCCGAGTCATGAGTGTGCGCGGATGAACCACCTGATTCCGGTCTAGCAAAAATTTTAGGCTCAAGTCACATACTCCCACTACGGTTTTAGACAAATCTACAAAAGCCATCTGCCGCAACCGCTCCAATTCTGGGCTGTTGCCCCGATTCGGCTCCAGGGCATCGGCCACGAAAACCACGCAACTGAGCGGATCCATGCCGGGCTGCCCTAGCGTGTGGTTGGCAATGGCCGCCAAAATCTCCGGGTCCTGTACCTGAAACTGCTCCCGCGCCACCAGGGATCCCACCTCAGCGTGCAGGATGTGAGGTTCGGCCCGCTCAATTTCATCCAGCTCCCGTTCCTGAGCCACCCTTTGCAACAGTTGCTCCGGGGGGAAGGACTTGGCCAAGTCGTGCATCAGCCCTGCCCAAGCAGCTTTTTGCTCATCCAGCCCATAGTGAGCTGCCAGTTGCCGGGCCATCGCCTCTACCCCCAAGATGTGGCGAAGGCGAGGGGGGGGCACCTGCTCCTGGAGCCAGGCCAACACCTCTTCCCGCCGTAAGACCGGGCTAGTCATTTTGCAACTTCAGCACCGCCATAAACGCCTCTTGGGGCACCTCGACGGTTCCCACCGCCTTCATGCGCTTTTTCCCCTCCTTTTGTTTTTCCAACAGCTTGCGCTTGCGGGTCACATCCCCCCCATAGCACTTGGCCAGGACATTTTTGCGCAGGGCAGGAATAGTTTCGCGGGCTATCACCCGAGAGCCAATTGCTGCTTGAATGGGCACCTCAAACTGGTGGCGTGGGATCAGCTCGCGCAGCTTGGCTACCAAAGACCGGCCCACATAAAAGGCTTTGTCCCGATGCACAATGGTGGACAGAGAATCCACCACGTCGCCGTTGATGAGGATGTCCAAGCGCACCAGGTCGTCGGCGCGGTAACCCACCATTTGGTAATCCATACTGGCGTAGCCGCGGGTGCGAGATTTCAGTTGATCGAAAAAGTCGGTGACCACTTCTGCCAGCGGTAGCTCATACACGAGCGTAGTTCGACCCTGCGCCAGGTATTTCATGTCCTTAAAGGTGCCGCGTTTGGTCTCGCACAGCTCCATCACGGTACCGACAAATTCCTCAGGAAGAATCACCTCTACCCTCACAATCGGCTCCTCAATGCTGGTGCGCTCGTTGGGGGGAGGCAGCTTGCTGGGATTGTCTACCCGAATCACAGAGCCATCGTTGAGGGTAACCTGATACACCACCGTCGGAGCGGTGATCACCAAATCCAGGTTGTATTCCCGCTCCAGGCGTTCCTGCACCACCTCCATGTGCAGCAGGCCCAAGAAACCACAGCGGAAGCCAAAGCCCATCGCAGGGGAAACTTCCGGCTCAAAGTAGAGGGCGGCATCGTTGAGCTTCAGTTTTTCCAGAGCTTCTTTGAGTTCGGCGTATTGATCGGAGTTGCTGGGGAAGAGGCCGCAGAAGACCATCGGCTTGGCTTCTTTGTAGCCGGGCAGAGGCTCAGAGGCCTTGCGATGGACAAGTGTGATGGTATCCCCGACACGGGCGTGCTCGACACTTTTAATGGCGGCGGCAATGTAGCCCACTTCCCCAGCATGGAGAGACGCAACGGACTCTTGATGAGGGCGCATCACCCCCAGCTCGGTAATTTCGTATTCCCGACCGGAGGCCATGAAGCAGATCTTATCTCCCGTCTTCACCTCCCCATCCATGATGCGCACATAGACAATCACGCCGCGGTAGGAGTCGTAGTAGCTATCGAAAATTAGGGCCCGCAAGGGATCCGCCACTGTATCCCGCGGCGGGGGCACCCGCTGCACAATGGCCTCTAGGATCTCTGGGATGCCGATGCCCATTTTGGCAGAGGCCAAGATCGCTCCGCTGCAATCGAGGCCGATGACCTGCTCGATCTCGGCGATCACCCGCTCCGGCTCCGCCCCCGGCAGGTCGATTTTGTTAATGACCGGGATGATCTCCAGGTTGTTCTCCAGGGCCAGATAGACGTTGGCCAGGGTCTGCGCCTCCACACCTTGAGAGGCATCCACCACCAGCAGCGCCCCTTCGCAGGCGGCCAGGGAGCGGGAGACTTCGTAGGTAAAGTCCACATGCCCCGGCGTATCGATGAGGTTGAGGACATAGTCTTGGCCGTCTTGGGCGCGGTAGTTCATGCGGGCCGCCTGCAGCTTGATGGTGATGCCCCGCTCCCGTTCCAGTTCCATGTTGTCCAACAGTTGCGGCTTCATCTCGCGGGCTGAAACGGTGCCGGTCGCCTCCAGCAGCCGGTCGGCCAGGGTGGATTTACCGTGGTCGATGTGGGCGATGATGGAAAAGTTGCGAATGCGGGAGACGGGAACGTCGGTCATAAAAACCTGGTTGGGGCAAAGATTTTTTACAATGCTAGCCTCTTTGGCCCTCTGCCTGGGCCAAGGTTGCCCAGAAGTTAAAGTGGCTGGGACAGCTTTTCCCGGCAACGCCGACGATGGCCGGTGTAACAGATGGGTCGCTTGCGTGGCAGCAATTTTACCAAGCAGACTTTCTCTCAAGGCGGAGAAACCCGAAGGGCCTCAGGTGGGTTGTGACAACTCCGCCGGGGAGCTGTGGGGCCAGCTCGAGAGTAGAGGGATCAGCCCTACTTATCCAGCTTCTCGATGTAGGGGCGAATGTCGTTGAGGTCGATGTAGCGATCGGTGGCATTGCGCAGCTCGCGGGCGATCATTCCTTCAGTGGAGACGACTGTAATCAAAGTGTTTTTGGAGCGCAACAGCTCAACGGCCCGCTCAAAATCGCCATCGCCGCTAAACAAGATGATCCTGTCGTATTGCCCAACCGTGTTGAACATATCGATGACGATCTCGATATCCAGGTTGGCCTTCTGGGAGTAGCGGCCAGAGTCTTCGTCTCGATACTCTTTAAGGATCTTGGTGCGCACCGTAAAACCCAAGCTGATCAGAGCATCTCGAAAGGCCCTTTGATCGTTGGGATCCTTGATGCCGGTGTACCAAAATGCGTTGACTAGCTCGACGTTGGGCTGTGACCTGACAAAATAATCCAAGACTCGGCGCGGGTCGAAAAACCAGCCATTTTTTTGTTGAGCATAAAACATATTGTTCCCATCGATAAAGATGGAAACCCGCGTGACGGGATGGCGAAACATAAAGATTTTTCTCGGAATAAAGGTGGACTGGTCAGGAAAAGAGGGTGAAAACGAGAGTGTCGATTATCCTAAGGTAAGGGTGGCCACGGCAGGCCAGCGCCTGCTGATACCGATCACCCATCATAGCGAAAACAGGGATCTTTTTCCCTAGCCATTAGCCCAGGCGCCTTTGGAGATCAGGGTGGGTTCCGGCTGCCGCAGGGCATAGCTGGATCCAGGGCGGTCGGCTTGGCTAACGTACAGCTCTGCCAATTGTCGGGCCAGGTTGCGGATGCGCCCAATGTAGAGGGTGCGCTCGGCTACGGCAATGACGCCGCGGGCATCGAGCAGGTTGAAGGTGTGGGAGCACTTGAGCACATAGTCGTAGGCGGGCAGGAGCAGCGACACCGCCAGCCGATCGGGAAGCACCTGTTTTTGCAGCTTCTGCTGTGTGGTTTCGATCAGGCGCTTGGCCTCGGCTTCGTAGAGCCGGAACAATTCCAGTAGCATCTCCGGATCGGAATACTCGAAGTTGTAATAAGATTGCTCGACCTCATTTTGGAAATAGATTTGCCCATAGGTAATCCGGCCTAGGGAAGGGTGCTCACCCCAGCAGAGGTCGAAAACCGAGTCCACCCCCTGTAGGTACATGGCCAGGCGCTCTAGGCCGTAGGTAATCTCCACAGAAACGGGGCGACAATCCAGCCCGCCCACTTGCTGGAAGTAGGTGAATTGGGTTATTTCCATGCCATCTAGCCACACTTCCCAGCCCACGCCCCAAGCCCCCAAGGTGGGAGATTCCCAATCATCTTCCACAAAGCGAATGTCGTGTTCTGCCGGGTCAATGCCCAGGGCCCGCAGGCTCTCCAGGTACACCTCCTGGATGTCGTCGGGGGAGGGCTTGATCAGAACCTGGTACTGAAAGTAGTGCTGCAGACGGTTGGGGTTTTGGCCGTAGCGCCCATCGGTGGGGCGGCGACAAGGTTCCACATAAGCCACCCGCCAGGGATCCGGCCCCAGGGCGTGCAAAAACGTGTGGGGGCTCATGGTGCCGGCGCCTTTTTCCAGGTCGTAGGGTTGCAGGATGAGGCAGCCTTGCTCCCCCCAAAACTGCTGCAGGCGAAAGATCAAGTCCTGAAAGGTGTGGGCTGACATACCAAGGGCTGAGCAGGGATACCTTATCCTACCAATCTCCCCCCCTCAGTCGATCAGCTCTTCTTGATCGGCATCCGCTGGGTCTGAGTGGTTCCACTCGATGGGCGGCATTTGGTCGAAGGCTTGTTTGAGGGCGCTCTCCCAGAGCTTGCGCATTTTGGCCAGGTAGGGATCCCCGGTGCGCAGGCGCAGACGGTGGGTGACCTTGAACTGATCCGCTTGCACCATCACCAAATCGATGGGGGGGCCGACGGAGATGTTGGATTTCATGGTGGAGTCAATGGAGAGGAGAGCGCATTTGGCCGCATCTGCTAGCGAGGTTTCGTAGGAGAGGGTGCGATCCAGGATGGGTTTGCCGTATTTGGTTTCCCCCATCTGCAAAAAAGGGGTTTCCGGGGTGGCCTGGATGCAGTTGCCCTGGCTGTAGATCAAAAAGAGGGCCGGCTCTTCGCCTCGGATCTGTCCCCCCAGCAACAGGCTGCACTGGGCGTCGATACCGTCCTTTTCCAGCCAGGGTCGGTCTTGCTCCTGGATGTACCGAATTTTGGATCCCAGGTAGCGGGCCACGTCGTAGAGATGGGGGAAGGTGTGGAGATTGGAACTTTCCGGTTGGCGCAGATCCCGCTGCACTTCGGTCAAAACGCCCTGGGTGATGGACAGGTTGCCGGAGGTGCAGATCAAGATCACCCGCTCTTCGGGCACGGAAAAATCGAACAGCTTTTGGTAGGTGGAGACGTAGTCCACCCCGGCGTGGGTGCGGGAATCTGCCGCCATCACCAAGCCAAAGCGGGTGATGATGCCAAGGCAGTAGGTCATGCGAACGATGCGGCTCGGCTCTCTGATTGTAGAGGGATTGTAGAGGCGATTGTAGAGGTTCAGGGGAAAGCAAATCCGATTTTGTGGCGGATTTCCTCCCGCAGGCGGGCGGTGATCGAGGCTTCGTCCAAATCGGCCAAAATCTGGGCTATGGCGGCTTTGGGGCCCTCTGGCCCCCAACTGGCTCCCTGGGCCAGGTAGTGGCGGGCGGACTCGCCGATGG
This sequence comes from Synechococcus sp. RC10A2, assembly GCF_047502605.1. Lineage (NCBI taxonomy): Bacteria > Bacillati > Cyanobacteriota > Cyanophyceae > Synechococcales > Synechococcaceae > Synechococcus > Synechococcus sp. RC10A2. The sequence continues at coordinate 11,491 of NZ_JANSHP010000095.1, read as the reverse complement.
CATAGCAGGAAAACCCGGCCAAGACCGCTTGCGTCAGGGCCACCGAACCGTAGGCCCCTAGGGAGAATCCTCCAGCGAAGGGCAGGGATCCCCCCAGCAAGGTTTTCAGGGATCCCAGGCCCAAGAGCGCCACCCATTCTCCTGCCCCCAGGCTGAGCATGCTGAGGACGATCTTCTGCAGCAGTTGTGCGGCTCCCGCGCTGCTCATGGGCCAGCCATAGAGGCGGGACAGGCGCAGGATCAAGGCAATATCCAGGGCCAGCCCTCCCAAGGTATCGAGCAGGGTAACGGGGTTGAGGGCAACGGCCAGCGCCTTGGTGCGGGCAGCGGCGGCGATGAGGTCTTGGGCTTGCTGGGCGCGGCTTTGCAGCTTGCGCTCGATGACCTGTTGGTTGACGCGATCGGCAAACAGGAGGGCATTCAAGGCCAGCAGGGAGCGCCCCTCCCGGTGCAGCACCTCCAGGATCTTCAGGCGCAGGGCGTCCACTTGGGGGGGGCCGATCTCCATCTCCACGCCGAAGCTGCCATCTGGCCTCTGCACCAGCCGCGGCACGCGCGGGGAGGCCGCCACCATGACGATCTCGTCGGGAGAAAGAAGTTGCCGCACCCGTTCGTTGCGGATCTTGTCGTAGATGGCCTGGCGATCCGCCTCCGGGTACTGGTCGATCTTGTTGAACACCAGCAGCATGGGCTTGCCCGCCTCCCGCAGGGCCGCCAGGGCCTCAAACTCCACCCGCGTCAGATCCCCGCAGACCACAAAGAGGATCAGATCGGCCCGCTGCGCCACCTCCTGGGCCAGCCGTGCCCGCTCCTCGCCGTCCACTTCATCCAGGCCGGGCGTGTCGATCAGCTCCAGACGGGATCCCTGCCAGTGACTAACCTGAACCGACTGCACCGAGGCAGGGGGCAGACGGGATCCCTGCAGGGCTGCTGCAGAGAAGGGGGATTGGGGGCGGGTTTCCCAACTGATGTTCCAAGCTGCCGCTTGCTGGGTGCGGGTAATGCCGTGGGTGGGCCCCGTCTGGAAGACCGGCTCCCCCAGCAAAGCATTGAGCAGAGAAGATTTGCCCCGCCCCACCAGGCCAAAGGCAGCGATGTGGATCACCTCGGTTTCCAGCTTGTCCAGCAGCGTCTGCAGGCTCTCCAGCTCCCCTTCCAAACCCGCCATCTCCTGGGGGCTTAGATCCAGTTGAGCCACCCACTGGCGCAGGCTGCGCTTGGCTTGCTGGTAGTTGAGGTCATCTTCTAGGGTGTTGCGGCGAGCCATGGCAGTGACGCTCAATAGCAGTGGAGAACAGCCCGGCAGGGGCGGGTGTCAACCCTCAACGACAACGATGACGATAAGCAGAAACGCTAATCTCAAAGAAAGGCAGTTGGCCTTGCCGGGATCTGCAACTTTAAAAATAACGTTGAGAACTGGGAGTTTGCGACAGGAGCTTTTTCATGCCGAGGGCCATCTGGAACGGGGTGGTTGTGGCGGAGACCGACCGCTACGAAACCGTGGAAGGCAACATCTATTTTCCGCCGGAATCCCTGCGCTGGGAATACTTCCAGCCCAGCTCCACCCACACCACCTGCCCCTGGAAAGGACAAGCCAGCTACTACACCCTGGTGGTCAACGGCCAGGAGAACAAAGACGCCGCCTGGTACTACCCGGATCCCAAGCCGGCTGCAGCCAACATCCGCGGCTACGTGGCCTTCTGGAAGGGCGTCGAGGTAGAACTCTAGCCGAGCCGAGTTGCCAACTGAGTATGATGGAGAAGAATTGGAGGGGCAATGCGATGCTGACCGATGGCCAGATTCCACGCAGCCCAACCCGCTGGGCAAGCAGGTGGTGTTGGGCCGGCTTGAGCCTCCTGTTGCTCGGTTGTGGCCCGGCAGGGTTTCGCACGCCGCGCCCCACGCTGGCCGGCAGCGGCCTCAACAGTATCTTCCCCGATGGGGAGCCCTCCTTCAGCGGGGATGGTCGCTACCTGGTGTTTTCCTCCGCCCGCGGCGGCAGCCAGGATATTTTTCTCTACGACACGGTGGAACAGCGGCTGGTGGACTTGCCCGGCCTGAATTCCAGCGACGTGGCCGCCACCTCGCCCGACATCAGCGCCGACGGCCGCTACATCGTTTACGTGTCCAATGCGCTGGGCAAATCGGAGATTTTTCTCTACGACCGCCAAACCCGCCGCGTTGAGAATATCAGCAGCCGGGTACCGGGAGATGTGCGCAACCCCACCATCAGCGGCGATGGCCGCTTTATCGCCTTTGAGAGCAACGGTCGCGGCCAGTGGAACATCGAGATCTTCGACCGTGGCCCGGCAGCGGCCACACGGCCCTCTGCCCCCAGCTCTTCTAATGCCGGCAGCAATCCCTAAGGGGATTCAGGAATAGCCAACCTGGACTTGTCGCATGCTCGCTGCCTTCGCCCAACGACTGGAGCCGCTGCACTCCAATGTCTTTGACCAGCTAGACCAGGCCAAGTGGGAGGCGCGCCGGTCGGGCTTGGATGTCATCGACCTTTCTTTGGGCTCCTCAGACCTGCCCCCGCCCCCGGAAGCGCTGGCAGCCATTCAGAGGGCCCTGGCAGATCCCTCCACCTATGGCTACACCCTGTTCCACGATACGGCCGAGTTTCGCGCCGCCTGCGCCCAATGGTATCTCAGGAAGTTCGGCCTGGAGATCGACCCAGAAACTGAGGTGCTGCCGCTGATCGGATCCCAGCAGGGAACGGCTCTCCTACCGCTGGCCCTGCTCAATCCCGGGGATGTTGCTTTGATCACCGACCCGGGCTACCCCTCCCATGGGGGCGGGATCCATCTGGCGGGCGGGATCCCCTACTATCTGCCCCTGCGGGCGGAAAACCGCTTCCTGCCCCAGTGGGATGAGATCCCGGCGGAGATCTGCCGTCGGGCGCGGCTGTTGGTGCTGAGCTATCCCCACAACCCCACCACCGCCACCGTCACCCCAGAGTTTTGGCAGGAGACGCTGCAATTTTGTCAGCAGCACGATATCTTCCTGGCCCATGACTTTCCCTATGTGGACTGGCGTTTCGACGGCCAGGTGGCTCCCTCGGCGCTGCTGGCGGATCCCGGCAAGACCCGCACCATCGAGTTCTTTTCCCTCTCCAAGTCTTACCACATGGGGGGGTTCCGGGTGGCCTATGCCATCGGCAGCCGCGAGCTGATCCGAGCTTTGCGCCTGGTGAAGTCCACCATCGACTTCCACCCCTACCAGGGCATCCTGCGGGGGGCGGCGGCGGCCTTGGCAGCTCCCGACAGCTTTTTGGATCACTGGCGGCAAGTGTACCGCGAGCGGCGAGATATCGCGGTGGCGGCTCTGCACCGCATCGGCTGGCCCGTGCCCCTGCCGGAGGCCACCATGTACCTGTGGGCGCCTTTGCCGGAGTCGTACCGCGGTTCCTCGGCCCAGTTTTGTCTAGACTTGGTGCGGGCCACCGGCGTTGCCCTGTCTCCAGGCTCTGGCTTTGGCCCCAGTGGGGAAGGCTACGTCCGCTTTGCTTTGGTGGTCGAGGGATCCCGGCTGGAGGAGGCAATAGGTCGGATTGGGGAGTTTTTATCCCAGGGCCTTGCTTAGCCCTCACCCCCGCCCCCTCTCCCAAAGGGAGAGGGGAGTTAGGGCGGCGCGTTCGCGACAGCGTTGCGTCGCAACAACAAGGGAATGAACCATCTCATTGCTATTTGATAATGACCGTAAAATAACGGCCGCGGTTTCCTTGCCGCAGCTTTTTCGAGTTTCATCAGCTTTTTGCAGACGAGGGGGATCCCTGTTACGCGAAGGGTAATTGCAGCGGCTGCGGTCAGTGTGCTGGAAAGCGCTGTACTGGGCAAAGATTGGCAAAGACTGTAGGAATAGGCTGCAGCCAGCCGGTGTCGGCTAATCTGAGCCAGGATAGGAGTTTTGACACTCCCTCGACTAAAGTCGGTGGATTCTTACGCAGTCCACAGTTGGACTCGTAAAGGCGCTGTCAAGACGCCCCTAGACGGTTCCTAGAGACAAAGCCTCAAGGTTCCGCTTACTTACTTGCTTTCAGTACTGTCCGGGTTTTTCACCGGGTTAGGTGCTAACTTAAGATTACAACATAATAACATTGGCGAGCGACTCAAGTCGCTCGAAGGCTTTTCCGCCCCGCACTAAAGTACGGGGCTACCGACCTACTCTGCTGTGTTGGCCGAGTTGGCTCCTGAGGGGCATGGAGAAGGAAACGCTCGAGAGTTTTTTGTCCATCCGCGGGGTGATGGGGGTGGCGCTCCTAAGTCGGACAGGCCGCCCTTTTTTCTACCGTTCTTTTCAGAACTTGGACAGCCGGCAGCAGCAGGCTCTCGCCGAAGGGCTGTTTCAAGTTTTGCAGACCATGCCCCCGGGACTGGACTATTTTGACTTTCAGTTTGCCGAGCAGCGGGTTTTCGTTTACCCTTTGGGGCCGGAGTGGGTGCTGCTGGTGGCGGTCAATGACGACCTGGTGATGCCGGTCTACACCTTGGCCGTGAACCGCCTGCGAGCCGAGCTGCAGCAGGATACGCCAAAGGGCTTGGCCACCTTTCGTCTATTGACCAGCCAGGCGGAGGCAGGCCGGAACGCTACCCAGCCCAGTTCCGCTCCTGCGGCGGGCCCGCGCATGGAGATGGATGTCTTCGTGCAATCTCTGAACCGTCTCTGCCAGATTACAACCGGCTATTTGGGCAAGGCGGTGATCGTCAACTATTGGAAGGCAGCACGGCAGGAAGTGGTGGAACGCCAGGGATCCAAAGCAGAATGGCTGAACCAGTTCGAGATCGAGCGCAGCGGCCAGATCCACTACCGGGGATCCCTCAAGGAACTGGACGAATCTCAGCAAAGGGTGCTACGGGATTGGGTGCTGGCTTTTTTCCGTCGCTGTGAAGAGGTAATCCACGATTTTCGCAACTTGATCAAATCGACAGAACTGGGCCTATGAAAAAGGGGCAGGCTTTTTCCTAAGTAGGGCTATCGGCGAACTCTACCCGGCTCTTGGTCGAGGAAAATCCAGGCTAAGCTATGACCATGATCAACCCGGATCACGCTAGGTGCAGACGGGATCCCTGACCGAGGGTAGCTCCTCTGGTCACTGCGAACCGGTGCAGCGAGGATCTGCTTTGCTACCGCGATGCCACCGGATCCCTCGCTACCATCTGCTTACGGCACGCTAAGCGAAGGAGTTGCCATGCTGAGAATCGTCACCCAGCTAGCTGAGGCTGAAGCCGAGCTTAGACGGATCTCGGAGCGCACTCAGGCTGACCAGAACTTGCACCGCGAGGCAACCGTGCGGGAGATCCTACAAGCGGTACGCCGCCAGGGGGATCGCGCTCTCCTGGCCTACACGGCGGAGTTCGACCAGGTGGAGCTGAGCGTAGCCGAGCTAAAGGTGTCGGGGGCTGAGCTGGAGGCAGCCTACCAGGCGGTATCTCCGCAACTGCTATCGGCCCTGCGCTTGGCCAAACAGCGCATCGAAGCCTTTCACCGGCAGCGGGTGCCCAGCAGTTGGGTGAGCTTTCCCGGCCCCGAGATCGTCTTGGGCAAGCAGTACCGCCCGGTGGATCGCGCTGGCCTCTACATTCCAGGAGGGCGGGCCGCCTATCCCAGCACGGTGTTGATGAACGCCATTCCGGCCAAGGTGGCGGGGGTGCCCGAGATTGTCATGGTGACCCCGCCGGGATCCGACGGGCTGGGGGGCAAGGGGATCAGCCCGGCTATTTTGGTGGCCGCCCAAGAAGTGGGCATCCACACCATCTATCGCGTCGGCGGGGCCCAGGCTATTGGGGCCTTGGCCTATGGCACCGAGACCATCCCCAAGGTGGACGTGATCACCGGCCCCGGCAACATCTATGTGACGCTGGCCAAGAAGCTGGTCTACGGCACGGTGGGGATCGACTCGCTGGCGGGGCCTTCCGAGGTGTTGATCATCGCCGACGAGAGCGCCAATCCCCTCTACGTGGCTGCCGATCTGCTGGCCCAAGCGGAGCACGATCCCTTAGCAGCCGCGATCCTCCTGACCCCCGATCCCAAGCTGGCCCAACAGGTGCAGCAGGCTGTAACCACCCAGATGGAAGCCCACCCCAACCGTCTGCTGGTGGAGAAGGCGGTGGCCAACTACGGCCTGATCGCGGTGGTGCCGGATCTGGCCACAGCGGTCAACTTGTCCAACCAGTTTGCGCCGGAACACCTGGAGCTGCAGGTGGCGGATCCCTGGGCTCTGCTGGATCCCATTCGCCACGCGGGGGCGATCTTCCTGGGACACTACACCCCAGAAGCGGTGGGAGACTACCTGGCCGGCCCCAACCACACCTTGCCCACAGCGGGGGCGGCCCGCTACGCCTCAGCGCTGGGAGTGGAGACCTTCCTGAAGCACTCCAGCCTAATCCAGTACGGCTCGGCAGCCCTGCAGGAGGTGGCCGGCGCGATCCAAGCTCTGGCGCAAGCCGAGGGGCTGCCCGCCCATGGCCAGTCGGTACAGGTACGGCTGGCGGAGGAGCACTAACCTAGCCTAGACAGGGCTTGAACCGCAGTGAAGACGGAAGGTGGAGCAGATGGGGAGCCGGCTCAGGCAAAACTGGCTGGGGCAACTGGGGGGAGCCCTTGTGGCGGTTTGGATCGTCTGGGCGGAGGGGAGCGCCGCCTGGCCGAAGGACATAAAAGACATAATGTCGGCTGCCCCCGAAGCAATCTCTTCTCCTGCCTTGCCCATCCCGTGGGAGTGGGTATACGACTTGCAGGAGCAGGCGCGGCAACGGCAGTGTACGCTGGTGGGCCTGTTGCGCAGCCGGCCCCTGCCGGCCCCGGATCCCCAGTGGCAGGTGTACACTCGTCTGGATTTGGTTGCCACGCCTCAGACCAGTCGGTTGACCAGTGTGTTGTTTGCCAAGAACACTCGTACCCAAGCCTTGCAAGTGATCTATCAAGCTGCGGCGTCTGTGTACGACCCCGTTGAGCCATTGGATTTTGCCATGATCCTGCCTCTGGCCTGGCAGGACAACACCCTGCTGGCGCGGGAGTACGCAGGCTGGTTCCAGACCGACTTGAGCTGGGATCGGGCGGTGATCTGGCCCTTGCCCGCCGACTCGAACAGGATCCCACCGGTACAGGTTTGGGAGCCACCGCCGGCCCTGGGGTATGCCGAGCTGCTGGACTGGGATCCCCAGGCGCGAGGGCGGGTGCTGTTTGCCGTGGCCGATAGCCTGGAGGAGGTGCCGCGGCTGGTGAGCGTTGGCCCTGGTCAAGACTTGCTGTTGCGAGGGACGGCACCGCTGCCAACCTCCGAGCCTCCTCTCCCGCAAAAGGGCTGGACCAGCGCTACCCTCGCAGGGTCGGTACCCATTTGTCATGCCAACAACTTTGGGCTAAACATCAGGTAGTTCCTCCCCAGGGTTTTGGAGCTGCTGCCGATCTTTGGGGTGCTTAGGAGCCGAGGGGAGGATCTAGAGCAGCCCCTAGCGGGAGAGGGAGTAAGCATGCCTAGACCCCAAGTACGACGCGGCTGGCCTTTAGAGGCCTTTGTGGGCGATGTTATTGTCTGTACGCTGGAGGGATCCCATCTGGATCAGGTGACGGAGATCCGGATCAGCCCGGCGGGCAAGGGGATCCGGGTTAGCTTCGGGGATCCCTTGGGGCGCTCCCAAGAGCCGGTGCAGGCCACTGCCGAGGCGCTGACTGTGACTTTTGAGATCGATCCCAGCACCTACCCCGGCGAAAAGCGCATCGAGCTGATCTCGCCGGCAGGGCCCAGCGATCCCCTGCCGTTTTTGGTGATGATGTAGAGGCGCGCAGAGGGGAAGTGAGTCATGGCGTTGGCAACTGCCTCGACCGACTTGGGCGCGCTGCTGCTGGGAGTGGGTCTGTTGCTCCTGGTGGGAGGCTGGGCTTGGCGGCTGCGGCGACAGCAGCGAGCTGCTCCCCCAGAGGCTGTTTTGCCGGCAACGGCGGTTGACCTCTCTGCCCTTACGGCGGAACAGGCGGCCCAACTGCAGCCCTTCGAGCAGGCGGTGGGAGATCGGCCGCGGGATCCCATTGCCTGGTACAACCGCGCCACCACCCTCGACCAAATGGGGCAGGCCCAAGCCGCCCTGGCCAGCTACGACCGGGCCCTGCAGCTGAAGCCGGATTTTCCCGAAGCCTGGAACAACCGCGGCTCTCTGCTGGACGATCTCGGCCGTCACCAGGAGGCGCTGGCCAGCTACGAGCGGGCTTTGCAACTGAGGCCGGATTTTTTCGAGGCCCGCTTTAACCAGGCCAACACGCTGCGGCAACTGGGCCGCTACCAAGAAGCGCTACGCGCCTACGAGCAGGTTCTCACCTTCCGCCCCGACAGCGGGGAAGCCTGGCATCTGCACGGGCTGACCTTGGCCTCCTTAGAGCGGTGGCAGGAGGCGGTGAACAGCTACGACAAGGCCCTGGCCATCAATTCCAGCGATCCCCGGGTTTGGCAAAGTCGCGGGCTGGCCCTGGTGCACCTGGAGCGCTACGCCGAGGCTCTGGCCAGCTATGAACGGGCTCTGCAACTGGGATTGGAGTCGGCCTCTCTCTGGGCCGGCCACGCCCTCGCCCACCACCGCCTGGGCAACTGGATGGAAGCTCTCAACAGCTACGACCGCGCCCTGCAGCAGGATCCCCGGCGTTCTCAGATCTGGGTGCAGCGCGGCCTGGTGCTGATGGACTTGAACCTCTACGGGCTGGCCATCCAGAGTTTTGACCGAGCCCTGCAGATGGATCCCGACGATGCCGAGGCCCACTACGCCAAAGCCTGCTGCTGCGCCTGGGAAGGCCAGGTGCCCCAGGCCCTGCAAGCCTTGGAGCAAGCCCTGCGCCTGCAGCCGGAACGCTACCGCCCCTTGCTCGCCTCTGAGCCCTATTTCGACCTCATTCGCGGTGAGCCGAGCTTTACGGCCTTCCTGACAGCCCTCTCCGGCCTTGGAACCGACACGAACTCTACCTCCCTGACGCGAACGGCTCCATCCTCTGCTTCCTAGATTTCTTCTGAGGTTCCAAAGTGAGCCAGCAGCAGCAATCCGGCGATTCCGCCAAATGACGGAGAGAAATTCGGCTCTTTTGCTGAAGAAAGCTGCTGATTTTCCGTAGGGATGCTGTTGCTTGCGGCGGAAAACCCAGTAAACTAAGAACGCTCCAGCTCCTGGCAGATCTCGGAGGCAAGCTGTGTTCTTGTTAACATCTGGTAGCATTTTCACGGCTACAACCTGATACTGTCTGCCTGCAAGCTTCTTCGCGGTTGGTTCCAGCAGAAGTCTGGCCTAGGGAGAATGGGGGTCGCCTGGCATCCTCTGCCTTTGAGTTGTTTGGGTGCTGAATCCAACCTTGAATGGCTTCAGCTCAAAAAGAAAAAAAGTAGTTGTCTATGCTAACGGCTCCTCAGCAGCCTTCTCTCGACGACTCCGAGCCGCCGGCGCCATCGACAGCCGCGGCTCCCCTGTTTTCTGCCAAAGCTGGTGCTGGGGATTCTGGATCCGGAGCTGTGGGTGCGTCTATGGCATCCAAATATGAAGATGTTAAAGCTCAAACTGCTGCACTGTTGCGACTCTACCACCAGACTCGGGATCCGGCCCTGCGCAATCGACTGGTGGAGCTAAACCTAGGATTGGTGCGCAAAGAGGCCCACTACTGGCGTAACCAATGCGACGAAGGATACGACGACTTGGTGCAAGTGGGTTGCATAGGGCTCATCCAAGCCATCGAGCGCTTCGATATCAGCCGCGGCCTGGCTTTTAGCTCCTTTGCCATGCCCTACATTCGCGGAGAAATTCAACACTACCTGCGAGACAAAAGCCCAACAATACGGATCCCACGCCGCTGGGCGACGCTGCAGCGACAAGCCAAGAAGGTGATCGCGCGCCTGAGACAAGAGTTGGGCCGTCCTCCCTCTGAGGCGGAGGTGAGGGAAGCCCTCAACCTAACAGAGCAGGAATGGCGAGAGCTGCAGCTGGCCCAACAAAACAGCCTTTTGCTCAGCCTAGATGCTCCCGTACAGGTTGAAGAAGACAGCGTTGCTTTGGGGGATACCATTCCCGATCAGCGCTACCGCAGTTTTCAACTGGCCGAAGAAGATCGCATCCGCCTGCAAAATGCCTTGGCCAAGCTGGAGGAGCGCACCCGCCAGATTTTGGAATTTGTCTTCTTCTACGACCTCACCCAAAAAGAAACAGCAGAGCGGCTGGGGATCAGTGCTGTTACCGTTTCCCGACAGGTCAAAAAGGGCCTGGAGCGCTTGGCTAAGCTGCTGAGTCAGGACATTTTTTAGGGCGTTGCCGAGAAGGAAGATCCCTGGGCTTCGCGACAGTCTCCAGCGCTTTTCCAGGCAGATCTGAACCCTCTCCCAAAGTGGAGATCAAGGCGACAAAGAGCCTCACAACGACTTTCCCGTAGTCCAAGGCTTTGGTTACTTCAATATCAGTGCAGCATCCTGGTCGAAATAGCTGTAACTTGTGTCTTCGCTTTAATCTTTTTTGTCTCGAGCTTTGTCTGAAGCTTGATCTTTGTCTTGGGAACAATTTGCTCCCCGGTTCTGCAGTTGGCTTAGTTGAGAGCGCACCTGCAAGGCAATTTGCAAAGCAGCATCCAAAAGCTGCGACTGTTCGCTGGCCTGTTCTCTTAGCTGGAGCGCAGTCAGAGCTGCCAGCTCGTCGCCGAAGAACTCCCTTTGCTGCTCAATAAAGTCTTTGTTCTGTCGCAAGATCCGTTCAGTTTTCAAGGCGCGGATTAGGTCGCTGCGAGTCAGCTTCAGAGCCTCGATGATCTGATCCCGCTGGGGCAGCTTGGCCTCAGGATTGCCCGCCTCTACCAATTCATCGTTGATGTGAATGGCTTGAATGAGCCGATTGTAGCGATCTACTTCTTCTAGCAAGTTCAGCAAGAGCGGCATGCGGCGGCTGCGGAAAATCCAATAGGCTTGGCCCAAAGCGGCAATGGCTGTCAGGATTCCCCATTCCACCAGCCAACTTTCCCAACTGCTGCGCAGGCCAGGGATCAAAATTCGCCCCACCAAGGTCAGCAGGGATCCCCCTGACCAAAAGGTCAAGAAACGGCAGAACAAATCCAGCACCAACAGCAGGCCCAGTAGATTCCAAAAGGCGGAGAACTGGCGCAGCCGGTCTTTCCAGCGACGGATAGGCCGAGGTCGGTACAGCCAGGCTATGGGTACCCCAGAAAGGTTTTCCACCAGAAAAGGGGAAATGACCAGCTCTTGTAAATCCCGCCGCATGGCCATGGACTCTGCCAAGGGCTAAGTTTTCCACCCAATTCTACTGCCGGCACCTGAGATCCTGCTGAGATCCCTTCTCAGGGGTAAAAGCTGGCCAAAGAGGAGACAAGCAGGGTGAGTAGCCCAACTACGCCAACTGAAGGCACCTCTGGTTGAAGCGGAAAACTTTGCGGTCAAGTCGCGATTTTTGTGGGTTTCTCTTCCGCGGCCCAAAGCGGGCCCATGTCCAGGTAACGCCGGAAAGCCCAGTCCTCCGTG
>NZ_JANSHP010000094.1:0-3394 GCF_047502605.1 Synechococcus sp. RC10A2 | reverse complement strand
GTCACCCCCACCCATACCGACACCCACACGAACACCTACCCCTACCCCCACACCCACACCGACACCGACGCCAACGCCGGCACCAACTGCCCCGACTTTTGCCAAGGCATTTAGCCCCACCTCAGTGGCCGCTGGCCCCACTGCCAAAACAACCCTGACCTACACAATTACCAACACAGCCGCCCTGCCGCTGACCGGCCTCTCTTTCTCCGATCCGCTACCTGCCGGCTTAGTTGTTGCCACTCCGAATAACTTGAACAACGGCTGTGGCGGAACGGTGGCAGCTCCGCCAGGAGCAACTTCTATTTTGCTGGTCAACGGCTCACTGGGATCCAACGCCAGTTGCACCATCAGCCTGGATCTTCAAGTTACGGCCACCACCGCGGGATCCCTGACCAGCCCAGCAGTAGTCCTCAGCAGCAACCAAGCGCCCAATGCTACTGCCGCTGCTATCAACCTGACGGTAACGGTGCCGCCTCCCACCTTTACCATGGCCTTTTCTCCCAACCCGCTTGGCCCAATCTCTTCTAATCCTCCTTCTATCGGCACTGGAACGCTGACCTTCACCATCACCAACAACGCCGCTATACCCTTGACCGGCGTGAGCTTTAGCCACACCTTGCCAGGAGCGCCGCCTTTGACAGTAGGGCCTAGCCAACCTCCTCCACCTTCTGCTGGCTGCGGTACTGGAGCTAGTCTCGCAGCTTCCGGAAACACCATTCAATTCACCGGGGGACAAGTGGCTGTGGGCGCAACTTGTATAGTTACCATCCCTGTCCAGACGGCAACTTTGACAACACCCGGCACCTACAGCTACCTCAACTCCCCGGTTACGTTGAACAGCACGCAGGCAGCTCCTGTCCAGGCCGGGCCGGTTACTTGGACAGTGGTGGTGAACTAGTCCTGCAAAAGCAGCTCGGCAATTTGAATGGCGTTGAGGGCCGCTCCTTTGCGGATCTGATCCCCGCACAGCCACAGCTCCAGGGCCTTGGGCTCGGAGATATCCTGGCGGATGCGGCCCACGGCCACTTCGTCTTTGCCGGCTACATCAATGGGCATGGGGAAGCGGTTGCGTTCCCAGTCTTCGATGAGCGCCACTCCAGGGGCTTGGGCCAAGAGTTGCCGAGCCTTTTCTACAGGAAAGGGCTGTTCAAACTCCAGGTTGAGGGCCTCGGCATGGGTGCGCAGCACCGGCACCCGCACACAGGTAGCCGTCAGCCGCAGGTTGGGGGATCCCATAATCTTGCGGGATTCGTTGACCATTTTCATCTCTTCCTGGCAGTAGCCGTTCTCTTGCAGGGGGCTGTTGTGGAGGAAGAGGTTGAAGGCAATGGGGTAAGGGAACACCTGGGGCTGCAACGGCTGCCCCTGGAGGTAGGCGCGGGTTTGCTCTTGCAGCTCCACCATGGCGCGGGCCCCGGCCCCACTGGCCGATTGATAGGTGGCGGCCACCACGCGGCGCAGGGGGATGTGGCGATGCAGGGGGTAGATGGCCACGCACATTAGGATGGTGGTGCAGTTGGGATTGGCAATGATCCCTTGGTGACGGAAGGCTTCCTGGGGGTTGACCTCCGGCACCACCAGCGGAACATTGGGATCCAGGCGAAAGGCGCTGGAGTTGTCAATCAGCACCGCCCCCGCCTCGACGATGGTCTTGGCCCAAGTTTTGGAAACACTTGCCCCGGCAGAGGCCAAGACCAGGTCCAGACCCCGAAAGGACGCTTCTGCAACCGGCTCCACCGGGATCCGTTCTCCCTTGAAGGTCAAGTAGGTGCCCGCCGAGCGGGGCGAGGCCAACAGCTTCAGCTCTGCCACCGGAAAGCGGCGCTCTTCCAGCAGCTTCAGCAGCTCCACTCCTACGGCTCCTGTGGCCCCTAGGATGGCTACCCGTTGTTGCCGTCCCATGCTTTCTTGTCCTCAGCTTTTCCTAATTCTAGGGCTCAAGAGGTTGCCGTCATCGCCGCCAGAGCGGCCTGCACATCCGCCAGCTCGACTTGATCGGTCAGCTCCGCTTGGCCAATCCGGCGGGGCAGAACGAAGCGGATCCGCCCTTGCTTGACTTTTTTGTCCGCCTGCAGCGCCTGCAGCACCGCCTCCCAAGGGATCCCGGCGGGCCAGTGGCTGGGCAGCCCTGCCCTTTCGATAAGGCGTCGCTGCCGCTCGGCCTCAGCCGCGCTCCACCACCCCAGGCGACGGGCGATCTCCCCCGCAGCCACCATGCCAATGGCCACCGCCTCCCCGTGCAGGTAGCGGCGGTAGCCGGTAACGGTTTCCAGGGCATGGCCGAGGGTATGGCCGTAGTTCAAGATGGCCCGCAGGCCCCCTTCCCGCTCGTCCTGTTGCACCACCCAGGCTTTGCACTCGGCACAGCGCCGCAGCAGATAGTGCAGATCCGCAGGGGCAAAATCGGCGTAGCGCCTCAGCCTGGGCCGGTCTTGCAAAAACTCAAATAGGTCGGCAGCCTGGATGACGCCGTATTTGATGACTTCCGCCAGGGCCGAGGTAAATTCCCGCCGGGGCAGGGTCTGCAACAGCGTTGGGTCGATCCACACCAGGCGCGGCTGGTAGAAGGCGCCGATGAGGTTTTTCCCGCCAGGATGGTTGACGCCGGTCTTGCCGCCGATGGCCGCATCCACCATGGCCAAAAGCGAAGTGGGCACCTGGACAAACGGGATCCCGCGCAGCCAAGTGGCGGCGGCAAACCCCACCATATCCCCAATGACCCCCCCTCCCAGGGCCACGAGGGTGGAAGAGCGCTCCAGGCCAAAGCTCAAGGCAGCATCGTAGATCTTGGCCACCGAGCGCAGGGTTTTGTAGCGCTCGCCGGCGGGCAACAGAAAAAGACGGGCAGCAAACCCCGCTTGTTGCAACCCTTGCATCAACTTTTCGCCAAAATGCTTGGCAATGCCGGGGTGGCTCACCACCAGCGCCTTGCCCGAAAGTCCCCTGGCTTGCAGTTGGGATCCCAACTGGATAAGGCTGTGGCCGCCGGAGCCTTCGGGGGACTGGATGAGAATGTCGTAGGAGCCGTGGGGAAGCTTGACGGGGATCAGACAGGGATCCATAGGTGCTGCTGTTGAAGAGATGGGATCCATTGACACTCCCAGCGCCTAAAGGCGGGGGATTCTTACGCAGTCCACAAAAGAACCCGTAACGGCGTTGTCAAAGCGCCTCTAGACAGTTCCTGAAGGCCGCGGCAGGTTTGGTCTTAAACTCATTCCTTCTTGCCAGGAGAGCCTCAGCTTTTTCTTAAAGCTACTGAGTGCCTCAGCTACAGACTTACAGGTCTGTTGTGCGGCGGAAACATACATTGCGATGAAGTGCTTGTTTTGGGTTCTCGCCATCTCAGCACAAAGCTCACCATAGCTTGCCCATCGCTTCGTTTTGAAATAGA